>CADBTK010000053.1 GCA_902797585.1 Erysipelothrix rhusiopathiae | reverse complement strand
TCATATGAGCATTCACAACTATACTATAACTATATGATTTATTCATATGAAGAGAGGATAATCGTATGAATTTGTCTCTGAATTTTCATATGAAGTAATATTTTTATATGAAAATGGATATGAATATTACAAAATTGTTCATATGAACGTAAGAAACAATAATAAATAATAACAAATTCTTTATAAACAATAAGATATGAACATTCCTATGAATAGAAATGATATATGAATAGATCTGATCAAAATGTTATAGAAACTTTTCTTTTATCATGTATTTTAATTAAGAATAGAAGCTACTATAGGAGCATTCATAGGAAAAGTATTAGAATTTTCCTATTATCATGTAATTAATATATTTTTAAGCTTAAAAATAGGAAAATAAGAAGTATACATATGATAGGGGATATTTTATTCATATGAGTGCTCAGAAAGTATATGAAAAGGCATATGAATGTATTTCTGATTATTCATATGCCTATCTTAAAACCCTTTATATAAAGGTTATTTGCGTCCTTGGAAAGCTTTTAATAAGGTAAGAGTATCTGTATAGTCTAAATGTCCACCCATAGGAATACCATATGCCAATCTTGTAACAGAAACACGATCAGAAAGTAGTTTTTCCAAATATAAGGCGGTAGTTTCACCTTCCATTGTAGGGTCTGTTGCTAAGATAATTTCGTTTGTATTATCATCTACACGCTCTAATAGGGTAGAGATGTTTAAATCTTCTGGTAATATTCCTTTCTGTGTATTAATAGTTCCATTTAATACATGGTATACACCATTATATTCTTCCATGGATTCTATGGCCGCAATATCTTTTGGATTTATTACTACACAGATCGTTCCATGATCTCTTGTAGAATCTTGGCAAATGGCACAAGTTTCACCTTCGCAAAGGTTTCCGCAGGTTTTACAGCGATGTATTTGTGTTTTAGATGCTTTGAGAGCTTCTAAAAACAGTTCTAGCTTATCATTATCCCAATCAAGAGCTTTGAAGGCATATCTTTCTGCTGTTTTAGCTCCGACTCCAGGCAAACTACGGAATGCTTGTATTAAATCATTAAATGCTTTTGGATACATAATACACTCCTTTAATCATCTTTCACTTCAACATCTGGGAAGATTTCTTTTATTAGATCCTCTGTTGTTTTTTCTTTTGTAGCTTTCTCAGTTATGTCTCTAGGTTGTACGTCGACCGGAGAGGGGAGTGTTCCATCAATCATTCTTTCTTTAAAACTTTGTACAACTCGATTTTGTTGTTGGATATCAACCGAGAAGATTATTTTTGGTTTTCCTAATACAACGTTCGTATATTGTTCGAATCCAGTTGTTTGTTGGAAATCATTAATCTCTTTTGATTCAACTTCTTTTGGAACACACACCACAATATAGTTAGAACCACTAGCAATAATCTGACTTTTTCTTAACAATCCATTCTCACGACGGATGTTAATATCAGATATGATTTCTTCTCTATTTTCATATTTTTCTTCATCTGATTGACGTTCTGTCTTGTTTGCACCCACTAATAGTTGCATAACATATTCATCATCCAATATGATTTTACGATCTGAAATATCTGACTGTTTTAATGTTTCACGTGAAACATCAGATTCAGGTTCTGACTGTTTTTCAACGATTTTATCGCTTATTTCGTCGTTTTTCTCATTTATTTCTGAATAATCAGATGGAATTTCTGACTGTTTCACACCATTTTCAGATGAGGAATCGTATTTTTCTTCCATATGAATTTCTTCTTTCATATTATCTACAGTCGGTTTTTTGTCATATGATTGAGAAATTGATGCCAAAATACCCGCTTCTAAATAATCCAATACGTTGGAAGCGAATGGATATTTATTATATGTTTCCATTAATGAATTTAGTAAATTCATACGAAATAGAGTAGGGGAATCCGATAAAAAATCCTCTATGATTTCTTTTTCATTTTCAGATAATAGGGAAGAGTTTGGTTCGTAATCATAAATGACACTATCCTTTAATAAGGAAATCATATCTGATGTAAATCTCTTCATATCCATTCCTTGATCTGATAAATTTTGTAGTTCTTGAACAAATCCTTGGACATCTTGTTTATAAATTAAATGATATATTTTTCCTATGTCATTCAATGTGACGACCCCATAGATTTGGCGAACATTTGTTGCGTTAATTTCGTCCGTACAATAGGCAACACATTGATCCAAAATAGATAATGCATCACGCATCCCTCCATCACATAGATTAGAGATTAAAGAAATCGCATCCGGATCAATTTGAATTCCTTCTTGTTTACAAACAACTTCCAAACGATGTTGTATATCTTTTTTTGCTACTTTTGTGAAATCAAATCTTTGACAACGAGAGACTATCGTTGGAATTACTTTATTTGGTTCTGTTGTTGCGAAAACAAAAATCACATGAGCAGGGGGTTCTTCGATGGTTTTTAATAATGCATTAAATGCACTTTGTGTCATCATATGAACCTCATCAATAATATAAACTTTATAATTTCCTTCCATTGGTGCATATTTCACCCGTTCAATTAAATTACGAACTTCATCTACACCATTGTTTGAAGCCGCATCGATTTCAATGATGTCTGGATGGCTACCATTTAATGAATCTGTACAATTTTGACATTGTCCACACGGACGATCATGATTTTGAGATGTACAATTCAATGTACGCGCAAAGATTTTTGCGATGGAAGTCTTTCCTGTCCCTCTGGGACCACAAAATAAATACGCATGAGCTATGCGATTGTTTTCGACGGCATTCTTCAATGTTTGGACAATATGTCCTTGTCCGACAACTTCTTCAAAAGTAGAAGGTCTATATTTTCGATACAATGCTTGATAAGCCATGAAAGCACCTTCTTTCTGCTTTACTATTATACATTAAAAAAAGAAGTTACGCTTTCTTTTGGCGTCGCTTCTTCTTGAAGTATTCTCTTAGTAGGGAAGCGCATTCTTCCTTACAAATTCCTGCTGTATATTGTGGATGATGGTTGAACTCTTTCACTTCAAATAAATTGGTACATGAGCCTACACAACCACCTTTTGGATCACTGGCTCCATAAATCACATGTCCAATTCTAGATTGAATAATTGCTCCAGCACACATGGGACATGGTTCCAATGTGACATACAATTCACACTGTTCCAAACGCCACGAACCTAATGTTTGACAAGCTTGTTGAATCGCAATCATTTCTGCATGTGCATAAGATTGTTGCAAAGATTCTCGTCGATTGAATCCTTGTCCTATAATTTCATCATCTTTTACAATTACACAACCAATGGGAACTTCATCTATTTTTTCAGCTTCTTTGGCAAGTTCGATTGCCAGTTTCATCCATTTTTCGTTCATATGAATTTCCTTTTTAAATAAAAACTACTACACATGACAGAGCTTACTTAAGGCTGCTTCGTTCCCGACCTGACCTGATTCATAAGATGTCATTGTAGTAGCAGTGGTATCATAGCACGTTTTTTTTCATTTGAAAAGAGACGCTCCCTTTTCTATATTATAATTTAGTATCTTAACTATTTATTTTCTCTTTCAAAGATTAAAGACACACCAATTACTTTGGCAACAATTTTATTTTCATCTTCTTTAAATGTCATATTGACTTCATCACCCTCAATGATGAATCCTTGGTCGTTTTCTTGCCATACAAATTTAGATACTTCTCCAGCACTACTCAATTCACCGGTCGCATCGGTTTTTAAAACCAATTTGATTTCATCTTCAAATGGAGCATTATTGTCACCAATATTGGCATCTTTACAAATCCACGTTCCTATATATTTACTTTCTGTGACATCAATATCTTCTATTGGTTTTACTCCTTGTGAAGAACAACTTGTTAAACCAAACATTCCCATTAAACAAAATGCACATAAAACACTGAATAATCGTTTCATTTTATTCTCCTTTTATCTATATTATAATCTCTCAATAAAAAACCGTTATGATAAAATAACGGTTCTTTGTCTTTTATTCTCCTATAACGCTTTTTCCACCCATGTAAGGACGAAGGGCTTCTGGAATTAATACTGTTCCATCTTCTTGAAGATTGTTTTCTAAAAACGCAATCAACATACGAGGAGGAGCTACACAAGTGTTATTTAATGTGTGCGCAAAATATTTATTTCCATCATCGCCTTTTACACGAATTTTCAAACGACGAGCTTGTGCATCGGTTAAGTTCGAACAACTTCCAACTTCGAAGTATTTTTGTTGGCGAGGAGACCATGCTTCTACATCGACTGATTTAGATTTTAAATCCGCTAAATCTCCTGAACAACATTCTAAAGTACGAACAGGGATATCCAAACTTCTGAAGAAATCTACTGTGTTGGTATATAATTTCACAAACCAATCTTTACTTTCTTCTGGTTTACATACAACGATCATTTCTTGTTTTTCAAATTGGTGAATACGATATACACCACGTTCTTCAATTCCATGCGCTCCTTTTTCTTTACGGAAACAAGGGGAGTAAGAAGTGTAAGTATATGGCAATTCTTTTTCTTCTAAAATCGTATCAATGAATTTACCAATCATAGAGTGTTCACTTGTTCCAATTAAGAATAAGTCTTCCCCTTCAATTTTATACATCATGTTTTCCATTTCCGCAAAAGACATAACTCCATCAACGACATTGCTACGAATCATAAATGGAGGAATGACATAAGTAAATCCACGATCAATCATGAAATCACGCGCATAACTAATAATAGCTGAATGTAAACGAGCGATGTCTCCCATTAAGTAATAGAATCCATTTCCAGCCACTTTACGTGCACTTTCTAAATCAATTCCTGCCAAACGTTCCATAATTTCTGTATGATAAGGAATTTCAAAATCAGGAACAACTGGATCTCCAAAACGTTCCAATTCCACATTTTCACTATCATCTTTTCCTAATGGAACACTGTCTTCAATAATATTAGGAATTTGCATCATCTTGTTAGTAACAGATTGACGTAAAGTTTCTTCTTTTTCTTCCAATGCTTTTAATTGATCAGCAATATCTGCTACTTGTTTTTTCACAGCTTCTGCTTCTTCTTTTTTACCTTGTCCCATCAAAGCTCCGATTTCTTTTGAAATACGTTTACGACTTGCACGTAAATCATCCGCTGCTTGTTGGGCCAAACGTAATTCTTTATCTTCTTCCAAGACTTCATCTACCAAAGAAATGCGACCTTCTTGGAATTTTTTCTTCATATTTTCTTTTACAATTTCTGGGTTCTCTCGAACAAATTTGATGTCTAACATATCTTTTCCTCCATTAAAAAAAGACATTCTACCCATAAAGGGACGATGTCTCGCGTTGCCACCCTTTTTATCTTATAAAATAAGATCTCTTAACATGATAACGGTCTGTACCGGAAATAACTACTTGGTTCATCATTTCTGCTCAAAGGGGCTTTTCCATATGTCTTTATCGATATTTTCACCAACCATATCGTCTCTAGAATAAAGAATATATGTACTCTTCCTTTTCAATGCTTTGAGTATTTTATATCATTCTTTTCCTTTTTTTACAAGGTAATGTGATAAGGTCACAGATACCAATTTATGTTAAGAATAGAATAAAACTGAAAGTGAGGTATAACTATGTCTGAATTAACAATCACAAAAGAAAACTTTGAAAGCCAAGTTCTACAATCCGATAAACCAGTATTAATTGATTTCTGGGCAAGTTGGTGTGGACCATGTCGAATGTTGGCTCCAACTATAGAACAAATCGCAAAAGAATACCAAGGACAATTTGTAGTAGGAAAGATTAATGTTGATGAACAACCAGAATTATCCAGTGAGTTTGGAATTATGAGTATTCCAACATTAATGGTTTTTAAAGAAGGAAAAGTTGTTGCGACACAAATGGGAGTACAACCAAAACCTGTCATTGAACAAATGTTAAAAAATGCATAAGACCATAGATAGAGACATATTGTCTTATATAATATAAGAAAGGATGGTATTGAATATGGGATTATTTGGAAATTTATTTTCTGGTGTGGATATTAACGCTGGAATTGAAGAATTTAAACAAACACAAGGAGCAAAATTAATTGATGTTCGCTCTTCTCAAGAGTATAACAGTGGACACATCGAAAAGAGTATGAACATTCCTTTAGATCGATTAGAAATGATTGATAATAAAGTAAAAGGAAAAGACACTCCTTTATATGTATATTGTCAAAGTGGTGCTCGTAGTGCACAAGCAACCAAAGTATTTCAACAAATGGGATTTACCAATGTTCACAACATTGGAGGAATTGCCTCTTATAAAGGAAAGAGAGTATAAGTATGAGTAAAACAGTCATTATAGGTGGAGTAGCCGCTGGTGCGAGTTGTGCTGCACGTTTACGTCGATTGGATAAAGATGCCGACATTGTTTTATTAGAACGTGGAGACTATATTTCATATGCCAACTGTGGACTTCCATATCACATTGGAAATGTGATTCCAGAACAAGATGATTTATTATTAATGACTCCAGAACTTATGAACAATCGATTTGATATCGATGTTCGTATTCGTAATGAAGTCACAAAAATTGATCGAGATAACCAAACTATTACTATCTTGGATCATAATAAAAATGAAAGTTATGAAGAAAGTTACGATACATTAGTAATCGCAACAGGTTCTTCTCCATTACGTCCACCAATTCCTGGAATTGAATCAGAAAAAATTCAAACATTGTGGACAGTCCATGATGCGACACGTCTAAAAGCCCAAGCACAAACAATGAAAACAGCTTTAATTGTAGGTGGGGGATTCATTGGATTGGAAATGGCAGAAAACTTAAAAGAAGCTGGTGTAGATGTTACATTAGTAGAAGCAATGGACCAAGTGATGGCACCACTTGACTATGAAATGGCTCAACTTGTTCATCAAGAATTAAAAAATAAAGGAATTCATTTAATTTTAAACGATGGAGTAGACTCTTTTGAAGATAATGAACAAGGAGTTAAGACCACTTTGAAATCTGGAACTCAAATTCAAAGCGATTCCATCATTCTTTCTATTGGTGTTAGACCAAATAGTCAACTTGCTAAAGATGCTGGATTAGACATCAACCAACGTGGTGGAATTAAAGTCAATGATTCTCTTCAAACAACAGATCCAAATATTTATGCGATGGGAGATGTTATTGAAGTAAATGATTTCATCTTTGGTGGAAAGACAATGATTCCTTTAGCAGGACCAGCGAATAAACAAGGTCGAATCGTAGCCAATAACATTGTTGGAAATAAAGAAATTTATAAAGGAACACAAGGTTCTTCTGTTGCAAAAATCTTTGATTTAACCGTAGCAGCTACAGGAGCTAACGAAAAAACATTAAAGCGTTTAGAAAAAGAATATGAATCCATCATCATTCGTCAAAACTCTCATGCAGGATACTATCCTGGAGCCCAACCAATGATGATTAAACTATTATTTTCTAAAGATGGTTCCCAAATATATGGAGCACAAATTGTAGGAAATGAAGGAGTTGACAAACGTATTGATGTTCTAGCTAGTGCAATTAGGCTACATGCCTCTATTGAAGATTTAAAAGAATTAGAATTAGCGTACGCTCCACCATATTCATCCGCAAAAGATCCAATCAATATGGCTGGTTTTGTAGCAGGAAATGTACTAGATGGTCTTGCACAAATCGCAACTTGGGATGAAGTAGAAACACATCCAGAAGCACAAGTATTGGATGTACGTGAAGGTGGGGAATTAAAGTGGTATTCATTACCTATGAATTTTACACATATTCCTTTAGGACAATTGCGTGAAAGAGTCAATGAATTAGATAAAGAAAAAGAAGTAATCGTCTTCTGTGCTATTGGTGTTCGTGCTTATAATGCAGCGCGTATCCTAAGCCAAAATGGATATAAAAATGTTAAAATCTATCCAGGTGGCGTCAACTTCTACAAAGCTGTACATCTAGGAGAATAAACTATGATAAAATCCCCACATGATTATTTGAGTCAACTTCCATTTTATGAACATTTAACTAATCAACAAAAAGAACAAATGGAATCTGTTAGCTATGTTGCTCAATTTAAAAAAGGACAAATCATACATGATCAAGGAAGCGATTGTCTTGGAATGATTATGCTTCTTGAAGGGGAATTACGTACTTTTATGATTTCCGAGGAAGGTAGGGAAATCACATTGTATCGATTGGAACCTGAAGATGTTGATATCTTATCGGCTGCATGTGTTGTCAATCAAATAACCTTTGATACCCAAATGGTAGCAGTTAAAGATTGTTCACTTCTTGTGATTCCTGCCATTCATATGTCTCATTGGAAAGAAGAAAATATATATATCCGTTCTTATGTGTATGAATTAGCAACCGATCGTTTCAGTGATGTCATGTGGATGATCCAACAAACATTATTTTTACGAGTGGACCAAAGAATTGCGATTTATTTATTAGACGAAGTAAATAAAAACCATTCTTTAGAAGTAAAAACAACCCAGGAAGAAATAGCCTTAGAAATAAATTCCGCTAGAGAAGTTGTTGCTCGTATGATAAAAACAATGGTCAAAGAAGGTTGGGTAAAAACAAAACGAGGTAGTTTTACCATCCTAGATAAAAAAGCTCTTCAAAAAATTATTCAATAAATGCCGAGAAATATCGGCATTTTTTAAATATATGAAAAGAGATAGGAAAATCCTATCTCTTATTCTTCATTAGTTTGTTCTGTTTCTTCTACTTCTTCCTCTTCTTCGGCGTGATCTACAAGTGTTAATCGTGTTACTGTGGCATCATCTGCTAAGTTAATCAATCGAACTCCTTGGGTATTACGACCATGGATTCCAATATTTTCAACCGCGATACGAATCATGATTCCATTGGATGCTACAATCATCGCATCTTCATCACCTTGTACCGCTTTTACTAACATTAATTGCCCTGTTTTTTCGGTAACATTCATTGTAGAAACACCTTTTTTACCACGAGAAGTAAGTCGGTAATCTTCAACCAAACTACGTTTTCCATATCCATTTTCAGAAATTGATAATAAAGTATCTCCTTCGCTGGATGTACTTACTCCCACAACATGGGCATCTTCTACATTCATACCACGTACTCCACTAGCTGTACGTCCCATCACACGAATTTGGTTTTCATGGAAACGAACCGCTTTTCCATTGGATGCTGCAATAATGACATCTTCATCACCTGTAGTTGTTTTTACAAACCACAATAAGTCATCTTCTTTTAGACTAATCGCAATTTTTCCATTACGGTTGATATTTTCAAATTCACTAATGTCTGTACGTTTCACAATACCATCTCTTGTCACAAACAATAAATAGTTGAATTCATGTTCTTTTGGAATTGCTAATAACGTCGTAACATTTTCATCATTACTCAATTGTAGAATATTAACAATTGGCAATCCTTTGGATGTACGTGAGGCATTTGGAATGTTGTATCCTTTTAATCGATAAACACGTCCTTTATCCGTAAATAACAATAAGTGATCGTGTGTAGACATAGAAATCATCGTATCGATGGAGTCTTCTTCATTCAATGTTAATGAACGAATTCCACGTCCCCCACGGTTTTGTGCACGATATGTATCGACTGGCATACGTTTAATATAACCAGAAGTAGTCATCATAATAATGACATCTTCTTGTGGAATTAAATCTTCATCTTCCATATCGATATATTGATCTGTAATTTCCGTACGACGATCATCCCCATATTTTTCATCAATTTCTTTTAAGTCATCACGAATAATACCAAGTACTCGAGAATGATTTGCTAAGATATCCTTGAAGTCTTCAATTTTACGCAATAATTCTTGATATTCTTCTTCAATTTTTTCTCTTTCCAATCCGGATAAACGACGAATTTGCATCGCAAGAATGGCTTTCGCTTGAATTTCAGTTAATCCAAACTCTTTACACATATCCGCCACTAATCCTGCTTCATCTTTTTTAGAAGAACGAATTAATTGAATCACTGCATCAATGTTATCAATCGCAATACGCAATCCTTCTAAGATATGTGCACGATCTTGTGCTTTCTTTAAATCGAAACGTGTTTTGCGTTCAATGACTTGAACTTGGAAATCAATGTAATCTTGAATGATTTCTTTTAATGTTAATTGTTTTGGACGACCATTTTCTAGTGCCAACATGTTGATACTAAAATTGGATTGAAGAGGCGTATTTTTAAATAATTTATTTAAAATAACTTCTTCTTGGGCATCTTTTTTTAGTTCCATAACAATACGAATACCTTCACGGTTACTTTCATCGTTTAGATAAGTAACCCCTTCGATTTCTTTGTCACGAACTAGGTTAGCCATTTTTGATAATAAGTTTGCTTTATTAACAGAATATGGAATTTCATAGAAAATGATTCGTTTCTTTCCATTTGGCATATCTTCCATACGATATTTAGAACGAACCATCACAGAACCACGTCCTGTTTCATATGCTTGACGAATTCCACTACGTCCTAAGATAATCCCACCTGTTGGAAAGTCTGGTCCTTTAATAAATTCCATTAATTCAACAACTGTAATATCTGGATTATCCATGACAGCTAGAATCGCATTGATACTTTCTGTTAAGTTATGAGGTGCCATATTCGTTGCCATACCAACCGCAATCCCCATAGATCCATTTACTAATAAGTTTGGAAAACGAGAAGGAAGAACTGTTGGTTCGGTTTCTTCACCATCATAGTTTTCAATAAAATCAACTGTATCTTTGTTGATTTCACGCATCATTTCCATGGCAATTTTTGACATTCTGGCTTCGGTATAACGCATTGCTGCCGCCCCATCACCATCTAGTGAACCAAAGTTACCATGCCCATCAATTAATGGATAACGATAAGAGAAATCTTGGGCCATACGAACCATGGCATCATAAACAGCTGTATCCCCATGAGGGTGGTATTTCCCAATAACTTCCCCTACAATACGAGCACTTTTCTTATGTGCTACTCCTGCAGAAATATTTAATACATTCATCGCATGTAAAATACGACGATGTACAGGTTTCATTCCATCACGTACATCTGGCAAAGCACGTTGTACGATAACGGACATCGAATAGTCTAGGAAATCTTCTTTGACCTCTTTGGAGATTTCAACTTCTTCGACTTGATCATAAACTTTATTTTCTTCCATAGAAATCTCCTTTCTAGACATCTAATTTGGCATATACGGCATTCTTTTGAATGAAATCACGACGAGGATCTACTTGTTCACCCATCAATAATTCAAATGTTTCATCCGCCGTTTCTGCATCTTCAATAGTGACACGTTTCAATACACGGTTTTTAGGATCCATAGTTGTTTCCCATAATTGTTCGGCATCCATTTCTCCCAAACCTTTGTATCGTTGTACTTTATATCCTTCTTTTAATTCTTCACGAATTTCATCCATCTCTTGTTCTTTATAGGCATACATTACTTTCTTACCTTTTTGAACTTTATATAGAGGTGGTTGAGCAATATAAACGTATCCTTGTTCGACAATTGGTTTCATATATCGATATAAGAATGTCAACATCAATGTCGCAATATGGGCTCCATCGACATCGGCATCGGTCATAATAACAATCTTGTGATAACGTAGTTTTTCAATATCTACATCTTCTTTAACACCACAACCAAAAGCTGTAATCATACTACGAATTTCCGCATTATCGAAGATTCGAGTTTCTCTTGCTTTTTCAACATTTAGAATTTTCCCACGAAGTGGCAAGATAGCTTGTGTTTTAGCATCTCGACCTTGTTTGGCAGATCCACCCGCGGAGTTCCCTTCGACAATATAGATTTCACATTCGCTGGCATCTTTACTTGAACAATCTGTTAATTTACCAGGCAAACTACTAATTCCATCTAAATCCGATTTACGGCGTGTTAATTCACGTGCTTTTTTTGCTGCAATACGAGCTTTACTTGCCAACATTGCTTTATCAATGATTGATTTTGCAGCATCTGGATTTTCTAAGAAATAACGTTGTAGTTGTTTACCTACAATTCCAGAAACAATCTTACGAACTTCACTATTTCCAAGTTTTGTTTTTGTTTGTCCTTCATATTGCGGGTTAGGGTGTTTAACCGAAATAATAGTAACCAAACCTTCTTTGACATCATCTTGTGATAATGTCTCATCTTTCTTTAAATAATTGTGTTCTTTTCCATATTGGTTAATCACACGAGTTAATGCCATACGGAATCCATCTTCATGGAAACCACCTTCGTGTGTATGGATATTATTACAGAAAGAATAAATACTTGATTGATAACTGTCATTATATTGAAGAGCAACTTCTGCTAGAATTCCATCTTCGTTTCCTTCACAATAAATAACTTGATCATGAATAGAAGTATGATTTTTATTGATGTATTCTACATATTCACGAATTCCACCTTCGTAACAATAATCATTCTTTTCTTCTTCGTCTTCACGTTGATCCGTTAAAGTTAAACGAATTCCTTTATTCAAGAAAGCCAATTGACGAATACGTTTATTCAATGTATCAAAGTCATATGTTGTTGTTTCTTTAAAAATAGTAGGATCGGCTTTAAAACGAACCAATGTACCACTTTCTGTTGTCGTTCCAATTTCTTTTAAAGGTTGAGTTGTTTGTCCACCTTCTTCAAAACGAATGTGATATTTCTTTCCATCTTGGAAAACAGTTACTTCCATCCATTCACTTAATGCATTAACTACCGAAGCACCAACCCCGTGTAGACCACCAGAAACTTTATATGCTCCACCACCGAATTTACCTCCAGCATGAAGAACAGTCATAATGGTTTCAACAGCACTAACTCCTGTTTTTTCATGAATTCCAACAGGCATACCACGACCATTATCTCGAACCGCAATGACATTTCCTTTTTCAATCGTTACATCGATTTGATTGGCAAAACCAGCTAATGCCTCATCAATTCCATTATCTACAATTTCCCATACAAGGTGGTGTAATCCTCGCGAACTGGTAGATCCAATATACATACCAGGACGTAAACGAACCGCTTCTAATCCTTCTAAGACTTGAATATCATCCGCTGTATAGGATTTATCTTCCACATGTGTAGCTTCATTTTCTAATTCACTAAATTCTTGTACGTTATCTTCTTGACTCATAGTGAAACCTCCTTTAATGACCCTTGTTCAACTTGATAAATATGAACATTTCTTCCTTCAAACCAATGCGATTCCATTTTTTCTGTTGTAGTAATGAAAATCTGCATATTGTTTGGTAAATGTTCAATAAGTTGTTGGCGACGGACAGTATCTAGTTCGCTAAATACATCATCCAATAATAAGATTGGATATTCTTTTTTCGCCTGATAAATAATGTTGGCTAAACCTAATTTTAAAGTCAACAATACACTTCTTTTTTGACCTTGGCTAGCCACTTGTGACATCAACTTGTCATCAAAAAGAAAAAGTAAGTCGTCTTTATGAATACCAAGTGTTGTCTGTTTATATCGACAATCTCTTTCAAAAGATTGTTGATAAGCAATTTGAATTCTTTCTTTTAAGTTTTCTCCTAATTCTACAAACGTTTGATACTTTAATTGAATTGTTTGTTTTTCTGAAGAAAAGAAAGGATATAAATTCATCATTTCCTTATATAAACGATGAACAAATTCATTTCGTTGATTCATAATAATCAACTGATCTTCGATTAATTGATCGGTTAATGTTTGAATATAAACTTCATTAATCGTATTTTGTTTTAAAGCTGCATTTCTTTCTTTTAAGACTTTTTGATAATGAGATAGGGTTGTTGTGTAGGTATGAGATAACTTAATTAACTCTATATCAATCATTCTTCGACGATTACGAGGTGATTGTTTAAACAACAACATATCATCTGGACAAAATAGAATCGCATTCACAATTCCTACAAAATCCGAATACTTTTTTACTGGATCTTGATAATGAAAGAGAAGACGTTGTTGATCAGAAATCATCACTTTAACATCCTCTTGATGCCCCAGTGTTTCAATATCTGCATTAATTCTCATCCATTCTTTATTACTTTGAATCAAATCACTCATTGAATGTGTTCGAAATGAATGAAGATGACTCAAAAAGTAAATGGCTTCGATAAAATTTGTCTTCCCTTGCGCATTTTTTCCAATCAAACAATGAATGGCGTTGGAATCAAAAGAAAAAGAGGCATTGTCGTAATTACGAAAATTATGAAGATGAATCTTTTTTATATTCATTCGATTTCAATCCTCAAATCTTCCACTTCCACAATATCCCCTCTATATAGTTTCCGTCCTCTTCGTTGTTCTTGTTGACCATTGACCAAAACGATGGCTGTAGCTAAATATTCTTTTGCCTGACCTCCACTTTGAATCACATCATAGAACTTCAAAATCTGAGATAAGTTGATATATTCACTTTTTAATGAAAACTTCACTTACATACCCCATTTCAATGCATATTATATCATAAAACGTGTTTTTAATCTATAAGGTATTCCCCTACATAGATAGAAAAAAAGCCCTTACAGGGCTTTAATCGTAACTTTTTACTGGTACAATCACCATTACCACACTTTGATCGTCTGGATTTGTGATTTTAATAGGTCTCATTTCTCCGGAAAATTCCAATACTACTTTTTCAGATTGACATGCACGAATGGCATCCATTAAGAATGATCCATTACAAGTAACTGATAAGCTTTGTCCTTCATAAATACAATCTGTTAATACTTCATCAGAATTTCCAATTTCACTTGAACTTGTTTTAATACGAACCAATTGGTTGTTACATTCCATTTTAATTAAATGAATCTTATCATTACGAATAAAGTTTGTACGATCAATCGCATGACTTAATTCACTGGCATTCACAACCATTTTTGAAATGTATTCAGTTGGAATAATTCTTTCCATATCAGGGAAAGCTCCATCTAATAAACGAGTTTGGAAAATTGTTTGATCAAATACAAATTGAGCTTTTTTATCATCTATATATAAATAGATGTGATCAGTATCTTCATCCAATGATTTTTCTAATTCATTTAATGACTTAGCAGGAATAGTTACATTACATGCATCTGCATTTTCCATATAAATGACTTTACGAGCTAATCGATAAGAGTCAGTTCCTGCACAATATAAGTTGTTGTCTTTAATTAAGAAATTTACTCCATTTAAAATTGGACGTTGCGAATTATTGTCACCACACGCAAAGGATGTTTGACTAACAATTTGATGTAATTGATATTTTGTTAATTTAATACTTTGATTTGGTTGTTTGAAATCAATTGCTGGATATTGGTCAGCAGAAATTCCATTTAAGTTAAATTCTCCATTTTGACTTTTAATACGAATCAATTCATAATCCAACAATTCAAAAGTAATAACTGGACTTTCAATCTTACGAACAATTTCTAATAAGTATTTACTTTCCATAACGATGGATCCAGTTGATTCAATTTGTAAACTATTCATTTCTGAAGGTTGAATCGATGTACGAATAGAAATATCTGAATCACTTCCTGTTAATACAATTGAATCTTCTTTTACATCAATGTGAATTCCCGATAATGCAGGTAATGGAGAAAACACACTAATGGCACGAGCAGCTACGCTTAATTTTTGATAAAAGTATTTTCTTTCGATTGAAAATTTCATAGTCAAATCTCCTTTTTCTATATATTTTTATTTAAAGTAATAATAATAAGGCGTGGATAGTGGGGATAAAAGGTCAACTTTTCTTTATTTATCTAGTCTACACTTATTTTTTGACTGAGATTGTCTGTGGATAAGTGGGGAAAACTATTGAAGTTGTTCTTTTATTTGTTTCATCGCCAATTTAAATGCTTTGTCTTTTTTCATCATTTCACTAGCACGATCATATGAGTTTTTAATTGTTGAATGATCACGATTTCCTAATTGTTGACCAATCTGAGTCCATGATAAATTCAACATTTTATAGTTTAGATATACATACATATGACGAGCCGTTACTAATTTCTTTTGTCTAGATTTTCCTTCTATATCTTTATAAGATAATCCATAATAACGAGTTACTGCTTTTTTTATCTTTTTCGGTGTTAACTCATCTTCTTTGGCAATAGATATAGAATCGGATAAAATCTTTTCTGCAAAATGAATATCGATGACTTCAGGATTCTCTAATGTGGCATTAAAAATTAATTTATTAAGATTTCCTTCTAATTTACGAACATCATCACTAAATTTTGTTGCTAGAAAATCTATGACTTCATCGGTCATAACACATGTTTCTTCATATCCTTCCATTTTCTTACGAATAATGGCACGAGATGTATCAAATTCTGGTCGTTGGATACAAGAAATTAAACCATTGGTAAATCTTGATATCAAACGAGATTGAATTCCTGTTAATTGGTTAGGATGCATATCACTAGTAATAATGATTTGTGCATTTTTCGCAATCAA
Source organism: Erysipelothrix rhusiopathiae (assembly GCA_902797585.1). Taxonomy (GTDB): domain Bacteria; phylum Bacillota_I; class Bacilli_A; order Erysipelotrichales; family Erysipelotrichaceae; genus RUG14284. Next base: position 6,306 of record CADBTK010000053.1, on the reverse strand, counting down.
GGCATTGTATACTTTGAAGAAAACTTCTTGTGAACTAGATTGCGTTAAATTTTGAATATCATCAATTAAGAAATAATCATTATCAATTAATTGAGATTGCACCATATCCACTGTATTACCATGAACATTTTTTGTTTTCATCGCATCTAATAATATAGATACAAGATCTCCACTATAAGAATAGAAAACTTTTGCTTCTGGTTTATTTTCTTTTAAATAGTTTCCCACAGCATGAAGTAAATGTGTTTTTCCTAATCCTGAATTTCCATATAACATAATAGGATTAAATAAATGATTTGTAGAAGTACAAGCATTCAAACAAGCTGCATAAGCTTCTGAATTTGAATTTCCTTCAATAAAGTTATCAAAAGTATAATTTGGATTAAATTCTGTCTGAATTAATTGTGTTGTTCTTTGTTGAACAATTTCTTCTGGCATCATTTTTTCCATATCGTTATATTCTAAAAATTCAATTTTTACATCGTATCCCCAAACATCGCTTAATGTATGTTCCATTAATTCTTGTGCACGAGGAGCTGTTACAATGTCTTTAACTATGACAGAACGATATGCCACATACGCAATATTGTCTTCAATTTTAAATAAAGTTGTCTTGCGTACCCAATTTTTAAATGTATCATCAGAAAAAAAGTGAATTTCTTGGATTTTTTCCAATGTTTCATTCCAAATGGATTCAAACGAAATTGTGGACATAGAACCCTCCTTTGCATCTATATTATTATACACAAAATCAATGAATTATAAAAACACGACTCGAATGGAGTTATCCCTGTGGAAAACTTCTATTCTCATTTATCCACATGGGGATATTTGGGATAAAGTTAATAGAAAAAAGAGGATAAATTAGACTTATCAAAAACTTATCCAATTCTAAGAAGTTTTAGTTATCGATATAAAATCACTTTTCCACATATTTATCCCGGGAAAAAGGAAAAATAAAAATTAATAGGGGATAACTATAATTTTTATGCGAGTATTTGTGATTTTAAAAAATATGAGATAGAATAATTCCGTGTTCAAAAGGGGGAAAAGCATGACTATTTATCATTTTTCTACCAATATTAATAAAGAAGAATATGAACAATTTGTTCAAAACCATACATATTGTAATTTGTTACAAAGTTATGACTGGGCAACCATTAAATCCAGTTGGGATCATTTGATTACTGGTGTATATAACGAAAAGAAAGAATTAGTTGCTACAGGAATGGTTTTAATTCGTCAACTTCCTATGGGATATACACTTTTCTATATTCCAAGAGGACCTATTATGGATTATGAAAATAAGAAATTATTGGAATATTACTTTTTGGAATTAAAACGAATTGCGAAACAAAGAAAATGTTTATTTATTAAATTTGATCCAGCTATTCATATCAATGATTATGCAAGTAAGGATTACAATGAAAATCGTTATCCAATTACACAACCAATGATTGATTTATTTGAAAGTATTGGAGCCAAACATCAAGGGTTTACTAAAACAATTGCACAAAGTATTCAACCTCGATACCAATCCAATGTCTATCCAACAGAAAATTGGGAAGAAAATTTACCAAAACATACAAAGCGTTTAATTAAAGATGCCAATAAAAGAAATGTAGAAATCATTCATGGACAAAAAGAATTAGTTCCAGAGTTTTCTCGTTTAGTAGCTTTAACAGAACAACGTAAACAAGTTGCTTTGCGTAATGAAGAATATTTCAATTTATTAATGGAAACATATCCAGAAGGTGGAGTCATTTTCTTAGCGCAATGTAATGTATATCAATTAGCACAAGCGGCAAAAGAAAAAGAACAATCTGTATTAAAAGAATTGGAAGTATTACCTGAAAATGCGAAAAAGAAAAAACGTCGTTTGGAAGATCAATTACGCTCTGCTCAAAAAGATGTCAAAGAATTTGAAGAAGTGTTAAATGAATTCGGACATGAAGATAAAGAAATCAATATTGCCGGTATATTAAGTATTCAATATGGAAATACTTGTGAAATGTTATATGCCGGAATGGATGAACGTTTTAAAAAATTCATGCCTCAATATAAAGAATATGTAGAAAACTTTAAATGGGCTTTTGATAGAGGATGTCAATGGTCTAATATGGGTGGAGTAGAAGGAACGTTGGATGATGGATTAACGAAATTCAAAGATAATTTCAATCCAATTATTAATGAATTCATTGGAGAATTTGATTTACCAGTGAATAAAATCTTATATCCATTTGCCCATAAAGCATACAATTATTTAAAACAAAAACGTGGAATGGAATAGTAAAACTTGTCTAAAAGAGCATAAAATAAGGAAATTTCATTGACTTTTAAATATGGGTTACGTATAATAAAACAGCAATTCATGTCAAAAACATGAAACGAAAGAATAGGAAAAAGGGGTGTCAATATGAAAAGAACATATCAACCAAGTAAAATAAAACACCAAAGAACACACGGATTCCGTGCACGTATGGCAACGGTAGGTGGCCGTAATGTTCTAGCTCGTAGACGAGCAAAAGGAAGAAAGGTATTATCCGCATAGAAATCACCAAATCGGTGGTTTTTTTGTCTTGTTGAAGGAAATGCGATGAAAAAAGAGTATAGAGTTTGTAAAAACCAAGAATTTTCATCCATTATTCAACATCATTCATTTGTGAAATCATCTTCTTTTGTCTGTTATTACATCAAACGAAAAGAAGACCATGCCCGTGTTGGAATTAGTGTCGGGAAAAAATTGGGCAATGCAGTCAAGCGCAATAAAATCAAACGACAAGTCCGCAGCATGGTGGATTCTTTGTTTCGTTTTGATGAAGAGTTTGACTGTATTTTTATTGTAAGACCAAGATACACAAAACTTTCTTATCAAGAAAACTATGATCAATTAAAACAGATGATTCAGAAGATTGATGTATGAGGGTATTGAAATGAGAAAAATGTTTAAAGGAAAAGGTAAATTATTGTTTGTCGCCTTCTTTGTCTTGTTGACATTAACAGGATGTAGTGCGCCACGTGGACGAGATGGTAAAACAAAAGTTGACAAAATTATTGCCAACGAACAAGTCACTTTCAAAAAATCAGAAGTGAATGTTGAAGAAATTAAAGATGAAAAATTAAAAAAAGAGTATTCAAAATTGAAGAAAAACGACGACATCGTAATCAAACCTATGTCTTGGAAAGATGCATGGTCTAATGGATGGTTCGATGGATTAATTGTTTGGCCATTGGCTACATTAATTAACTTAGTCGCAAAGAAAGCAGATGCTGGAATTGGTATTATTGTTGCTACTGTTTTGATTCAGGGATTGGTATTCATCTTTACACGTAAATCACAAGAATCTACACAACGTATGCAAGAAATTCAGCCAGATATTCAAAAAATTCAGGCAAAATATGCAGGACGCAATGATCAAGATTCACAAATGAAGATGTATCAAGAAACACAAGCCTTGTATAAAAAATACGATATTCATCCACTAGGAAGTATTTTGGTTCTATTTATACAAATGCCAATTATGATGGGTATGTATTATGCAACTGTACGAGCTGCTAGTGTTATTCATGGAACATTCATGGGAATTCGCTTGGAACAAACACCAATGGAAGCTTTTAAAACAGGTACGATTGGAATTATTGTTATTTATATATTGATGGTTATTCTTCAATTTGTAACAACACAATTACCAAACTGGTTACGCAAATCTCGTGAAAAAGCTCAAGGAAAAAAAGAGCATGCATATCGCAAAGAAGAACAAGGAAATATGGCTAATTCTATGCAAACAAGTATGTATATGATGACAGTAATGTTTGCCTTCATTTATATCGGATGGCCAGCAGCCATGTCATTCTATTGGTGTGTATCATCTATTATCCGTATTGCACAGTCTTTGTTTATTCATAAGACAAGTGCCCAAGTATAAAGGAGGATTTCTGAAATGGAATTCGAAAAGTTTACTGGAAAAAGTTTAGAAGAAGCTTTAAAAGCCGCAGCTCAAGCAAAAGGTGTGGAAGTTGAAGATCTTTACCACAATGTATTAGAAGAAAAAAGCGGTTTCTTAGGAATTGGGAAAAACGTAGAAATCGAAGTATATAGTAAAAAAGACATTGAAACATTTATTCATGACTATGTACAAACATATTTCGATAATGCCCAATTAGATGGAAGTGTTGTGGTAGAAAATGACAATGGATTCTATCGAGTATCGGTGGATACCAACAACAATGCGATTTTAATTGGAAAAGCAGGACGTAGTTTACAAGCATTCAACCGCTTAGTAAAAGTAGCTGCTAGTGCTCAATTCAAAAAGAAAATTGGTCTATTGATTGATGTCAATGGATATAAAGAAGAACGCTATGAAAAATTGCGTAAGATGGCTGTACGTGTAGCGAAAGATGTTCGTCGTACAAAAGTGGATGCTAGTTTAGATCCAATGAGTGCCGATGAAAGAAAAGCGGTTCACAACGCCTTAACAAATATGAAAGATATCTCTACTCAATCCAGTGGAGAAGGAGAAAAACGTCACATCAATATCCTATATACTCCAGGAAAAGAAATCGACGCGTAATAGGTTGCCACAGGCAACCTTTTTTCATCAAATTTTGTATAATGTATAAGAAAAGAGAGAAATATGAAGATTATTGTAGGATTAGGAAACCCGGGTGTTCGTTATCAAAATACCCGACACAATGCAGGATTTATGGTATTAGATGCCCTAGCAGATAAATGGGGACTTTCTTTTAATCAAGAAAAATTCCAAGCCATGATTGCCACAACACATATCAAAGGGGAAAAAGTTATTCTTTTAAAACCAACGACATTTATGAATAATAGTGGATTTGCAGTTCGTGAATGTTTGGATTTTTATAAAGTAGGAGCTGAAGATATCATTGTTGCCTATGATGATATTGCTCTACCAGTTGGTGCCGTTCGATTACGTGAAAAAGGTAGCGATGGGGGACAAAAAGGAATGAAAAGTATCATTCATTGTATCTTTACAGATAAATTTGCCCGTGTACGCGTAGGAATTGGACGCGATCCACAAATAAAAATTGTGGATTGGGTTTTATCAAAATTTAAAGAAGAAGAAAAAGAAGATTTACAAAATGCGATTAATCATGCAGCAAGTGCTATTGATTATTTAATGGACCATTCATTTGTTGAAACGATGAATCAATATAACAAAAAAGGAGGTTGATTGTTTGAAACAAGACATTCTTCTCTCTTTACAGTCAAATGAGTTAGTGCAACATATCTGCCAAGGCGGTAATGATGCCGGAAACTTATTTGATATGGAAGAAGCTCTATTGTTGGCTAGTGCCTTTTTAAAGGATAAGCAAACAAGAATTATTGTAAAAAAGAATCGTTATCATGCTCAGCAACTCTACCAACGACTAGCCCCCTTGTTGGAAGATGTGCTGCTTTTTGTCATGGAAGATAGTCTTCGCGTGCAAGCAATTGCGGCCAGTCCCGAAGACAAAGAAGATATGTTATCGAGTTTATATGCTTGTGTCAGTGAAGAAAAACCACGCATTATTATTTGTAATACAGCAGCCTTTGTTCGCTATTTACCAGATATTCAACGTTTTAAAGAAGGGTGCTTCTCTTTATCGGTCAATCAAGAAATTGATATGGATCAACTATTGGAAAAACTACATCGAAGTGGTTATGGACATCTTCAATATGTACAACGTCCATGTACATATGCCAAACGTGGGGGAATCATAGATATTTTTTCTTTATCCTATCCACATCCGATTCGCATTGAATTCTTTGATACGATTATTGAATCCATTCGAACATTTGATGTGCAAACACAACGTACCTTACAACATATTGATCATGTAGATATTGCTCCTGCAACCGATATCTTATTTACGGATGAACAACTATCATCCATTTCCCAACAAGTGTTAGAACGTTTGGAAAAAGAAAAAAAGAAATGTAGAGAAGAAGAAGCCGAAAGACTGCAAGATCATATTGAAGCTGATTTACAAGCGTTAGAAAGCTATGATATCCAACCACATCTTTATTGGTATTATGCTTATACCACTACAAATTCCATTCTAGATTATGTAAAAGGGCAAGTAATTTTATCAAGCGAAGAAGAGATTCAACGAGCAAAAAAAGAAATTACAGAAGAAAGTATTACTTTTATTCAAGATATGGTAACCGATCATCAAGCGTTGCCAAAATATACGATGTATCATGATTTGGATCAAATGAAAAAGAAAGCTTCATTTCAAACCTTTCATGAATTTTTATCCTTTGATCATCCTATTACATCCAATATCTTTCCTTTA
>CADBTK010000052.1 GCA_902797585.1 Erysipelothrix rhusiopathiae | reverse complement strand
AGATATTGTGATGCGTATGCAGAAAACTTTTATCGATGCAGTGAAAAAGGATGGAACTTTTAGAGCTCCAGAAGATTTCTCAGAAGTAATCCGAAATGGGAAACCATTCATTGACCCAGGAGTGAAAATGGGAGAAGGATGGTTACTTACAAGTGAAGTTGTTTCTTTGATTAAAGAAGGTGTCGAAAATGTCATTATGTGTCAACCATTTGGATGTTTACCTAACCATATCGTAGCCAAAGGGATGACTAAGAAAATCAAAGAAGAATACCCTCAAGTTAATATCGCACCGATTGACTATGACCCAAGTGCATCGAAAGTTAATCAAGAGAATAGAATTAAATTAATGATGGCCAATGCCAAATTAAATGCGCAATTGAAGGAGAATGGATAAACCATTCTTCTTTTTTTATAAAGAATAGTTATAGAATAATTTGATATAAAAAATAGCTGGAAATTCCAGCTATTCTTCTTTATTTAGACCTAGGGCTTCTCCAGCTACTTCTAGAGCAGACAAGTTTTTCCCTAAGTCATTTGGAATATAGATTTTTGTCGCTTGTCCATCCGCAACATTTTTAAGTGCTTCAATGGATTTTAAACGTAATACTTCTTCATTAATACCAGCATTTGCCAGTAATCGCATTCCATCGGCTTCGGCTTCATATACCATTTTAATAGCTTGTGCTTCCCCTTGAGCTGTCGCAATTCTTGCTTCTTTTTCTGCTTCGGCTGATAATACTTTGGCACGTTTATCTCCTTCAGCACGTGATACAACGGCTTCTTGGTGAGCTTGTGCTTCTAATACGGTTTGACGACGTTCACGTTCAGCACGCATTTGTTTGGTCATTACTTCTTCGATTTCAGCAGGTGGAATAATATTTTTGATTTCCACACGGGTAACTTTGATTCCCCATTTATCGGTTGCTTCATCTAGGATTTGTTGCATTTCCGTATTGATCTTATCGCGACTGGATAATGTTTGGTCTAATTCCATTGAACCGATGATATTACGCAAAGTGGTAGCGGCTAAGTTTTGTAAACCAATCATAGGGTTTTCTACTCCATAGGTATACAAACGAGCATCAAAGACTTTGGCATAGACAACCGAATCAATCTTCATTGTTACGTTATCTTTGGTAATAACCGATTGAGGAGGGAAGTCTAAAACTTGTTCCTTTAAAGAAATCTTATTTACAATGCGATCAAATATAGGAACTTTAATATGGAAGCCAGCTTCCCAAGTTACTAAGTATTGTCCCAAGCGTTCCAATACATAACAATGTGCTTGTGGAACAATATGAATGTTGGTTACTAAAAGTACCAATAATAGAATAAATAATATGATAAAAATAAACATATGTATCACTCCTTCTCTTATCGTTTTGCCATGGTAACAAAAGTGAATTTATCTGGACGATAGGAAATGGTTCCATATTGGAATAATTGGCCGTTGGATAAATAACTTGTGCTTGTCACAACAGCAACCATATCATATCCCTCTAAATCCATATTCTTTTTTTCATCTTCAGTAGCATATCGAAATGATATTTGACGGCGAGAATGTGTAATCTTCAAATGTTGTTCTTTTTCGAGGTATTGATAAATCGAGTTTTCCACAATACTTCGGTTTAAATAAGGGACTAAACGTCGATCAAAATAATCCACTTCATATTGAACACGCTGACCATCAAATTCTCTAGAACGAGAAACATAATAGAAATCAACACTATCATCCACATTGAATATATCCATAATATCTTGTTGTCCTTGAACAATGTGAAAATCATGAACAATATTTTTTATGTTGGAATGTTTCGAAGTATTGAGTTCAGAAGCTGTACGTATTTCTGCTAAATTGGAAATTCGTTCTAGAACAATAGAATTGCGGCCACGCATTTTTTGGATATATCCATCACTTTCTAATAGGGAAAGTGCTTTTCGAATTGTATCTTTTGAATATCCATAGCGTTCCATCAGTTCGTTTTCCGTAACCATTTCTTGATTGGCTTTGAGTATTCCGTTTTCGATGTCATTTTTTAAGTCCAAATACACTTTTTTATATTTAACCATAACTATTTCCTTTAGATCTATACGTAAATTTTATCATATAAAGCTATAAATAAAGCATTTATCTCAGTTTTCCGTAAAAATGTTATTAGAATTACGGAAAACTATATTGACAAATAGT
>CADBTK010000051.1 GCA_902797585.1 Erysipelothrix rhusiopathiae | reverse complement strand
TTAATCATCTCACCTGGATGAATCAACTCTGATGACATCATGTCATTTGCGTATTTTGTATTCATAACTTTCTAATTATAATTGTTTGACAACTAAAACACGTTGAGATATAATGTTAAATCACTAACATTCAATTACAATTAATAACATAAGCCATAAAAACATAGTCCAATATCCACTCATAAAAGAGAGAAACTAAAGATAATAAATAAATCACATACCTTTTAATTTCACTCTCTATGATATTGATACTCTATCGGACAATCATCAAAAAGAATCCCATGTTTAACACCCATACATCTCTCAATACAGCCCATTATCATAGGAATTATGATGAAAAACAAAATAAACACAAAAATCCAAAAGTTTCGCTCTATTCTATCATCCTTTTCTTTTTGTATTACCTTATCATTCTCTAAGTTTCTGTGCTCTTGTTTTTTTCTCTCAGGATTATCTCCATTAATTCCCAATGGGGGCACATTTACAACCAATCCTTTATAATTATTATGGAACATACTTTGCTCTTCTTGTTCGGGATTAGATTCTATAGCCATTTTTTTTAACGACACACAAGGAATCCAATCCTCATTGTTTTCATAATAACATCCAAAACAAACAAGTAAATGTTTAATTTCAACAAGTTCTTGTGGTGTCTTTCCTTGAATTGGCTTACACATGTAGTATTTCCCAACTACTATACCATCTGGATTTACAAGAAATAGAACATGAGTATTTCCTTTCTCAACTGTGCGAAATGTTATTTCACCAAATTCTTCTATTATAGACAAAAACGATTTTGAAGGAGTAAGATAATTTTTCACGCCATCTTTATTTATTACAACTCTTACATTATCTTTTCCTCTAAAATTATTAGATAAATTTCCATTTACATTTTTTCTAGTATTTTCTTGTTGCACCATACTGTTTAATGTTATACATGGAAGCCAGTCTTTATTTTTTTCGATATAGACTTCAAAACAAACAAGTAAGTGCTTCATTTTAACAAGTTCTTGTGAGGTCTTTTCTTGAATTGACTTCCATATGTAGTATTTTCCTACTACTTTTCCATCTGGAGTGAGAAGATAAAGAAAACGAAATTGATTCTTCTCAACAACACTAAGTTTTTTTGCCCCCAATTCTGACACTAATGACGTAAAAGGTATAGGTTGGGTAAGATATTTTACTCGACCACATTCATCAACCTGTACAGTTACATTTTCTTTTCCTTCAAAATAAGTTAACCTTTTCTGTTCCACCATACTCTTACATGTATATTCTATTATAAACAATGCACGTCTTATACAAAGACAAAACAATAATAGGTGCAGGCAAAAATACCATTTTTTTTAAATTTAAAAAAACTTTTCCACAATTTCAATAGTAAACATCAGTTTTTTGAGTAACATTGTTTCTCAAATTTTTCGCCAACATCATGTCCATACTAAAATCAATCGAATAAACTTAATTGTTTGTACTTCGTAATATCTGCTAGCTTTACTAGTGAAACTTTCGCTGGCTTAGGATTCAATTGCTTACAATAAGTTTCTATTTTCCTCTTATCATTATCCGTAAAATATGAAACTTCTAATTCAATCGTCTTGATATTAACATTTTTGAACACCTCTAGTAAATAAGGTAAATCAACTTCCGCAAACGAGAATCCATAAATACAGATTTTCTTTACATTTTTTAGAGCATGAAAGAAATTCATATTTTTATCTATTATAGAGGATACATTCTTTTGCATAATACTCATTACTGATGCCGCAGCATCTTTTGCCATACTTGTCGGATAATCATCAGAATATTGGGATACAACGTCCTCGTACCATTCCTCATACTCTTCGAATGGCAAATCTTTTGGCGATTCAGGTAATTCATCTTCAAGGTTACTCCTAAACGAACTATAATCACATCCATGTCCCACAACTATTGATTCTTTATCTATTAAACTCCCATGAATATGTTTCACTCTATCAGCCGAAATACAATACATTTTTTCTAAAGTTAGTGTGTAATTAAAGGACAAAAATAAAGAATCAATTTTATCCAACTTTAACATTAAACTTCCATCCCCAAAAGGCAAAAGACTTGCCCACTCCTGAAAATCACACTTTAAGGCGTTAATTAAACCTCCTAATTTATTCTCAACCTCTATTTCTGCAGCATACAAATCTCTGTCACGATATGTATCACTTGCATAATCAGGCTGGTTTTCAAATGCAACATTCTCTGCATATTGTCTTACAGGAAAAGGGTTGCCAAGATTTGTTTCAAACTCATTCCACCATTCAGGTTCAATAGAACCAAAGATTTCCTCCATTTGGCATAACGTTTCTAAGTCATTCTCCTCAAGCCATATTTTAAAATCACTATACCTACTAGGAATACAATGATGAAGATCAAATCCATTCCCTATTATATATAATTTTATAGCACTTTTAACATAAGAGTTCCAATACGTAACATGTTTTCTCTTTGTTTTTCCATGCTTCTTTCTTTTTAATCCTCTATGTATTCTTATTTTTCTATGATGCGACATCATTTGAATTATCATTCTATAATCTTATAACAACAAGATCTAATTGGTACTTTTTCTTTTACACATTGTACTAATGTATATTCTTTCACAGTCATTCATATTATTAAGCACCCAAAACGCCGTTATTTTTTATTTCCTCCTCAACAATCTTGTCTATACTACCAACCAGATAGAAAGGAAGGTTGATTAAGCGGAAAGGTTTATTGAATGGAGCTGGAGTTTTAGTTTCCTGAACAAAG
>CADBTK010000050.1 GCA_902797585.1 Erysipelothrix rhusiopathiae | reverse complement strand
TTTTCCAAAGTTATCAACTCTCTCATTTTAGTAAAAGAAAAGAGTGGAAGCGAAAAACTTTGATGATTTTTTCATCCACATTACAATATTTGGCCCATTACCCTATTTATAAAAATGCCAAGATTTCCTATAAACAATTTCTAAAAACAAATATGGAAATCTTACAATGGTCAATTGATTACGTTAGAGAAAGGAGTAAAAACGTATGATAGAAACAATAAAAAAATACAGTTTAAAATATGGAAATATCCTTTGTATGCTGCTCATTCCTCCTTGTCTTTACCTAGGAAATATAATAATAAGTGATTCTTATGTATACGAATTATTGTTGATTTGTATTTGGTTAGGATACATAGGTTGTGTTTGGTCCTTAGCTAAGTTCATACACTTTCGATCACACTCAAAGCGGTATGAAAAAATTGTTAAAATCATTCCACAACACATTCGAACATGGTATCCTCTCTATTTATTCTTCTTCTATCCTTTATCGAAAATGATATTAGCTTTATTTAATCTAAACTGGAGAACAAATATTGATTTTGCGATTTTTATGGCTTGCATCATTGGAATTGTTATGTACTTTTTATTTCGAATATTTAAAGACATGCCAATACTAGTTTCTACAGTCATTCTATTTAAAGCTATACCTTATATATTAGGTGTGTTTTGTCTATTCTATCTATCTGCAGCAACTTTGGATGGCGAAGAAATTGTAGAAAATGGACAACGCTACGTCATTTCTCTACATAGTGACCTAACGGATGAACAATCAAAAAAATATAAGGTTGTTGACCCTTGTTTTAGAAGTTTGTTTTCTATCGAATATGATATAGACCATATAGATGGAAATTAAATCATCCCATAATAAAAAATGGTCCATTCAATATATTAGAGAAAAGAGAAAAGGAATATGAAAGAAACGTTAAAAAATAATATGCATAAGATTTTTGAACATATTCGAATATGGTATCCTCTGTATTTATTTTTCTTCTATCCATTATCAAAACTCATTCTTGCCTTCTTTATTTTAACTTGGAGAACCTATGTTGATATTACGATCTTTACCCTTTGTGTCTCTGGCATCTCCTTTTACTTCTTACGCAAGTTATTTCATGGCCTTCCTGTTATTGTAACGGTGATTTTATCGGGTCATATCCTTACGATGTTAGCTGTCTTTCTTGGTGGAGGTTATCTAGCTTACGCCTCTTTCGAAAATGAAGAGTTTGTTGAAAATGGACAGCGTTATGTGTATGTGAGTTATGTAGATGAAGATTTTAATTGTCAAAGTAAAGTTAAGTATAAAGTAGTTGGACCATTATTTCGAAGTTCTATCCCAGAAAAAGAAGAGATTGAAGATACAAAGGAGGCTCATTATGATTTCGACTATTAAAGATTGGATATATGAACATAGAAAATTTCTATTGGTTTTTTCTATCCTACTTATTATCTATTATCTATATTGTGTTACCAGTTGGATGTATGCCATCCACACTTTGATTATTATCGCACTCTGTGCAATAGAAACAGCACTCATTCATTATTTAGCACTCGCTTTTTCTAAAGGAAAGATACAAACCATCCCCTTATTCTTTAGTGTGTGCTTCCCGTTGTTCATTCTATCTTTATATCCGGGATCGAAATGGATATTGTCTTTATTTGGATTAAATTGGCGTACGCATATTGATGTAGTCATATTTTTTAGTTGTATCATTGTAGCTTCAATATATGTTCTTTGTTATATATGTAAAAAGATTCATTCTACTGTTTTGTTTGTCACCTTGTTATTTATTAACCCTATAACCTATCTCATTATCAGCCTTAATTATAGTTTATTTGCGATTACCGATGCAGAAATTATCGTAGAAGATGGACAACGCTATATCTTAGCTCATGAACAACTGGGTCTTCTGGATTGGTATACGCACAAATACGAAATCATAGGTCCTTGTTTTAGAAGTGCAGAGGCAGTGGAATATGATATTTATAATATTGATGCAAATTAAAAAGACTTGGCAACCACCAAGTCTTCCTTACTTTATTTCAATTCTTTTGTTCCACCTAGGAATTTTGGTAATTCTTTTCCTTCTTTTAACCATTGAGTGTATTCAGCAATCGCTGCAAACATAACATCTCCACTAGAGTTTAGAGCTGTTTCTACACTATCTTGCACTACCCCAATGATAAATCCAATACCAACAACTTGCATTGCCACATCAGCAGGAATCCCAAACAATGAACATGCCATAGGAATTAATAATAAACTTCCTCCGGCAACTCCACTGGCACCACAAGCAGCAAGAGTAGATAATACACTTAATACAACAGCTGTTAAAATATCTACTTGAATTCCAACTGTATGAGCGGCAGCTAAAGTCATTACAGTAATGGTAATGGCTGCACCATCCATGTTGATTGTTGCCCCTAATGGAATAGAGACAGAATACATATCTTCATCCAAACCTAAGTTTTCACAAAGTTCCATGTTTACTGGAATGTTGGCTGCAGAACTACGAGTAAAGAAAGCCATAATTCCACTTTCTTTTAAACATTTAAATACTAATGGATATGGGTTACGACGTAAACTAATGAAAGCTAGTAATGGGTCAACCACTAAGGCAACAAGTACCATACATCCTACCAATAACACCAACAATTTTCCATATGTTGTAAAGACTTCCAAACCACTTTCACTTACGGTTGCGAATGATAACCCTAAGATCCCAAATGGCGCTAAGTTAATAACCCAACGAACGATTTGTCCAATTCCTTCCGCAAGGTTATCCAATACAGTTTTTGTATTTTCGTTTGCGATTGTTTTTAGTGCCAATCCTAACAACACTGCCCAGAATAAGATACTAATGTAGTTAGCTTCTGACAAAGCTAATACAGGGTTAGAAACCAAACGAGTCAATAAGTTTGATAATACTTCTCCAATTCCTGTAGGAGCTGGTTGACTAGCTGCTTCTACATTAAGAATTAGTTTTTGTGGGAACATAAAACTTCCAATAACCCCAATAATGGCAGCTAATAATGTAGAAGACATATACAAGACAATTACTCGCACAAAACGAGAGTCTAAGTGAGAATTAGATGAGGATAATGCGTTTACAATTAACACAAAGACCAAAATTGGCGCTAAGGCTTGTAATGCCCCTTTGAATAATGTTCCTAATAATGCAATTCCTGTTAATTGAGGAACTAAGACTCCTAATAAAGTCCCGATGACTAACCCAATCACAATACGCAAGATTAAACTAGTCGAGTTGTACTTCTTGATAATGCTGGAAAATCTTTTCATTTCTTTCTCCTATCTATACGAACCCTGGCTAGGATTCATTCACCATACTGGTTATCTTCCACTGATCTCCTTCTTTTTCTAATACAAAATAAGTAAGGGTATCTGATTTTGGAAGACGATCCACCTGTTGGCTTAAAGCGTTGAAATATGCAACGATATATTCTTCACTTTGGGTATTGAAGATTTCTTTCTTTAAATCTTCTTCCATCGTTTGAATATCAATCGTGGATAGATCTTCGCTTGAAACTCCTTCGACTTTCAAAGTGACAATACATTCTTTGTCATTTTGTTGGACTTGATCAAAGGAATAGCCTGAATATTGCTGTTGGATAACGTGAAGAACATATTGTTCAAAGGCTTCTTTTTCGTTTTCAGAGTAATTGGATTCTTTCGCAATCGTATCAACTGTCTTTTTATAGGAAGAAAGAGAACTTGTTTTATTGAACTCTTTGGAACAATATTGTTCTGCTTCCTCAAAGTTTCCTTGTTGTATTTCTTGCATGTATCCATCAACCGTTCGTTTTGCCTGAGATTGATCAGACCATATACATCCAGTCAACACCAAAACAAAAAGAAGGCCTAAACTTATCCATCTTCTCATCATATTCAAACCTTGTTCACTATTTTACCACAAACATTCTGTTTTCCAAAGAAAGACATGTGTCTTTCGTTTGTTAGCAAATTCACAC
>CADBTK010000049.1 GCA_902797585.1 Erysipelothrix rhusiopathiae | reverse complement strand
TAAGTGACGTTTTGTTTGGATAGATAATCCTTTATTGACATCCACTACCACTAAACATAAATCCGCAAACGAAGCTCCTACTGCCATATTTCGTGTATATTCCTCATGACCTGGTGCATCAGCTACGATAAAACTACGATTGTCGGTAGAAAAGAAACGATAAGCCACATCAATAGTAATTCCTTGTTCACGCTCAGCCATCAATCCATCCAACAATAAAGAGTAATCAATCTCTTTTTTCTCTGTCACGACTTTGGATTCCAATGCCAAACTTTCCTCTTGGTCCAAATAAATCAATTTGGCGTCATAAAGGATATGTCCAATTAATGTTGATTTTCCATCGTCCACACTTCCGCAGACTACAAATTTTAATAATCCGTTTTCCATATTAGAAATACCCTTCTTTTTTTCTTTTTTCCATACTGGCAAATCCATTGTCCCCATCAATAATTCGACTCGTTCTTTCGGATTCAATAGCCGCAAAAGTCTCTTCTACTACTTTATCAATAGTGTCCGCATCACTTTCAACTCCACCGGTTAGTGGATAACAACCTAGCGTACGGAAGCGAACTTTACGCATTTCCACTTTTTCTCCTGGTTTTAATTCCAATCGATCATCATCCACCATGATGATATTTCCATCACGCAGTATCGTTGGTCTTTCTTTGGCATAGTACAAAGACACAATAGGAATATTCTCTTCTTGAATATATTGCCAGATATCTTTTTCTGTCCAGTTTGATAATGGGAATACACGCAAACTTTGTCCTTTTGCTTTATTCATGTTGTAAAGCTTCCAAAGTTCTGGCCTTTGGTTTTTTGGATCCCATGCGTGGTTTTCATTACGGAAAGAAATGACACGCTCTTTAGCACGAGATTTTTCTTCATCTCGTCTTCCTCCACCGAAAGCTGCATCAAATTGATATTTGTCCAAGGCATCTTTTAGCGCTTGCGTTTTCATAATGTCGGTATAA
Organism: Erysipelothrix rhusiopathiae; assembly: GCA_902797585.1. Classification (GTDB taxonomy): domain Bacteria; phylum Bacillota_I; class Bacilli_A; order Erysipelotrichales; family Erysipelotrichaceae; genus RUG14284. The sequence goes on along the minus strand of CADBTK010000049.1, from coordinate 14,280 downwards.
GCAGAACCATGATCAAATGGATTAATCCCTTTATCCACTCCATCTTGATTAATATATTCAATAAAATTCACATTCATCTGTTTCATCATACGATCACGGAAATCAATCATCTCTTTAAATTTCCATGTTGTATTGACATGCATCAATGGAAATGGAATAGGATCTGGATAAAAGGCTTTTCGTGCAATGTGTAACATGACAGAAGAATCTTTCCCAATCGAATATAACATGACTGGATTTTCTGTTTCTGCCACAACTTCGCGCATGATATATATAGCTTCTGCTTCTAACTCTTTTAAGTGTTTCATTTCTTTCCTCCACTATTGAAATAATTGGAAGGTATTCAATACAATCAATAAAATACCTACCGCAAACATTAATGGTCTTGTTGGTAACTTGTTACAAAGACGCGCAGCAATGGGTGCTGCAAACACTCCTCCAACAATCATTCCCAATATCATCAAGAAATATTCTTTTAAATTCCCAATCATGAATATAAAGGATACTGTTGTCGCAATGGTGACCATAAACTCTGCCACATTAACTGTCCCAATGGCTTTTTTTACATTGTGACCACTAGCAACCATGGTACTAGTCACAACAGGTCCCCAACCTCCACCACCGGTGGCATCTAAAAAACCTCCTAAAAAACCCAATGGCATAATTTTATTTCCTAAATCAGTTTTAGATGGTTTCTTCATAGAGGCACGAAAGATAATCATAGCCCCCATCGAAATCAAGTAACAAGATATAATGGGTTCAATCCATGCACCAACATGCATAATGAAGTAACTACCTATCACTCCCCCAATAACACCTGGGATGGCAAGTTTGTATATCTTAGAATAATCAACATTTCCAATACGCCAATGAGAGATTCCCGAGACCAGTGTCGTAGGTACTTCAGCTGCATGGACAACAGCACTAGCCATGTTAGAAGGTAACCCTGCTACTGTCTTTAAAAAAGTACGGCTACTTACCCCATAAGCCATTCCTAATGTACCATCTATCATCTGAGCAAAAAATCCCACTGTCACAAATAATAAAAATTGTTTCATCTCCTTAAGTATATCTTGTATAAAAGGAAGATTCAAAAAGAATTAAACACATTTACAGTTTTTTTATCCGTATTTTTGTATCCATTCATTTGAGATAAATAACAATCCGCCCGTGAAACGGGCGGTTTTTCGCTCCCCTATAAGGGCTTTTTATTCTTTTGTACTCAAGTTGTCGCTCATCATATCTTCTTTTTCTTGATTCCTGATATATTCTTCAACAACCTTCGTATTTAAACCTACTGTACTTACATAATAACCTTTTGCCCAAAAATGGCGATTACCATATTTATACTTTAAATTCGCATGCCTTTCAAATATCATCAAAGAGCTTTTTCCTTTTAGATATCCCATAAATGACGAAACCGCCATTTTTGGAGGAATCCTCACTAACATATGTATGTGATCACTCATGGCATGTGCTTCTATAATTTCAACATTTTTATATTCGCATAATTGCCTTAATATTTGTCCTATATCTCTTCGTAACTTACCATATATTGCCTTCCTTCTATACTTTGGTATGAACACTATATGATACTTACAATTCCATCTTGTATGTGATAAACTTGAATCATCATTTGCCTTTGTTGCCAATGATGCCACCTCCTAGGTATGTTGAATTGGTTGCCAGACCAAATTCATTATACCTAGGAGTTTTTTGTATGTTAACTACTTCAATTCTCACACGCATAGCGTGTGGTTTTTAGTCTGTCTTCGACAAATTAATAAGAGTGGATCCATCATTAGATGGAGCACATTTATAGTGATTAAGACACTGATGCTTTTTACATTAACACGGTGGTGCCGTTTTTATTAACATAGTGGTGTTTTCCCACTGAAATACTCATCATTTAATCGACAATTTCAATTTTACAAATCCATTTTTACCCTAAAGAATTATACTTTTGAAAATTTCTATAGATAAACACTAAAAAACCACAATAATCAGCATCTCGCTCACTATTGTGGTTCTTTTCCTATTTCCCAAAGAAAAGTTGAATATCGTCTTTTACAGCCCCAATCGGTGCAATACCAAATTTTTCAACAAGTACATTTGCGACATTTGGAGATAAGAAGGCTGGTAGCGTTGGCCCTAAGTGAATATTTTTAACACCTAAATAAAGAAGTGCCAACAATACGATAACCGCTTTTTGTTCATACCATGCAATATTAAACTCAATAGGAAGATTATTAATATCTTCTACTTCAAAAATCTCTTTCAATTTCAATGCGATAATAGCCCACGAATAACTATCGTTACATTGCCCTGCATCTAATACTCTTGGAATTCCATTAATATCCCCAAGGTTTAATTTGTTATATTTATACTTCGCACAACCAGATGTTAAGATAACCACATCTTTTGGAAGAGCTTGAGCAAACTCTTTGTAATACTCTCTTGCGGCCATTCTTCCGTCACAACCACTCATAACAACAAATTTACGGATAGCACCCGATTTTACTGCATCCACAATTTTATCCGAAAGAGCCAATACTTGATTATGCGCAAAACCACCTACAATGCTTCCATTTTCAAGTTCTTCTGGTGCAACACATTGTTTTGCTTGTGCAATAATGGCAGAAAAATCTTTTTCTTCTCCATAGGCGCCTTCAATATGTTTACACCCAGGTACAGAGGTGGCTCCTGTCGTCCATAATCGATCTTTATAACTATCAGATGGCAAAACAACACAATTTGTTGTCATTAAAATCGGTCCATTAAATTTTTCGAATTCTTCCTTTTGTTTCCACCACGCATTCCCATAGTTTCCGACTAAATGTTTATATTTCTTTAATTCAGGATAATAATGAGCAGGTAACATTTCAGAATGTGTATATACATCCACACCCGTTCCTTCCGTTTGTTTCAATAACATTTCCAAATCTCTTAAATCGTGCCCCGAAATAAGAATCCCTGGATTCTTACCCACTCCAATATTTACATTTGTTATTTCTGGATTTCCATACGTACTGGTATTCGCTTCATCCAACAAAGCCATCCCCTCTACACCAAATTTTCCAGTTTCCATTGTCAAGGCGATTAAATCATCCACCGAAAGTGTATCCTCTTGAATTTTTGTTAGGGCTTCTTGAATGAATGCGTCAATCTCTTCATTCTCTTGCATTAGTGCATTGGCGTGTTTTGAATAAGCGGCCAATCCTTTCAAACCATATGTGATTAATTCTCTTAAACTACGAACATCTTCATTCTCCGTTGAAAGAACCCCAACCGCATTGGATACAGCCTTATTTCCAAATTCTTGTTCCGATTCATTCCATAATGCTGCTTGGGAAAGTCCTTCTTTGTTTTCAATTTCAGAAAGAAGTTTCTCTTTTAACTCTAATGTCTTTTTAATATAGCCTACAAGATCCTCTTTATCAAAATTGGCATTGGTAATCGTTGTAAAAAGATTTAACGTGATTCTGTGATTAATCTTTTTATCTACACGTTTCCCTTCTTTTCTTGCTCTTGTTGCCACAGCCGCCAATCCTTTTGTTACATACACCAAAAGATCCTGCATTCCTGCTACTTCCGGGTTTTTTCCACAAACTCCAGAAATTGTACATCCTGTTCCTTTAGCCGTTTCTTGACATTGATAACAAAACATTTTATTTTCCATTTTTATTCTCCATTCCTTTTCTCTATACTTCTTCAATAGCGCCTACTGGACAGCCTTCTTTTGCTTCTTGTGCTGCCACATCTGTTGTCTCTATATCTTGTGCAATCGCAAACCCTTGTTCATTCATCGAAAAGATGTCAGGGGAAATTTGTGTACAAAGTGTACATCCAATACATCCTTCATTCACAAAATATTTCATATAGCTCCTTATGCTCTTTTCATTTCAATCACTTGATTGAGTGCATCTTCTAATAATTGAGAATCAATTCCATGAACCATACATGCATCCTCTAAACTCTCCATTTGAGAAGCAGCGCATCCTAAACAATGCAGCCCCGCTGCCATAAGAATGTCAATGGATTCAGGATATTTTTGTACAATTTCTCCAATCCTTGTTTCTTTGTTGACATAACACTTTACATTTCTTTCCATTTCTTTCGCTCCTTTTCCAACATTCCATTGTTTTTACAAACGAAGTGTATTACACTGCAAGAAAGAAGTATGTTGTTTTAACAACGTATTGAATCTTTAGGAGAATGTTTATGAACTATCAATTTTTAACCACTACCCCTTTGTTTCACGGAATGAGTACAGATGAAATAAAACTTCTTCTTCCTTGTTTACAAGCACAAGTAAAAACATATAAAAAAGGTAACTATATTTATCATGCCGGCAGTTCCGTTTCACAAGTAGGTATCGTTTTGTCCGGTAGCGTAAATATTGTTGTGGATTTTTATTGGGGAAACAGCAATATCTTTGGTCATATTGGAAAAGGAGATATTTTTGCTGAAAACTATGCCGCCATTTCGGATAGTAAACTGTATAACGATGTAGTAGCTGCTGAAACAACAGAAATCCTTTTTCTTGATTTCAATAAGTTATTAAGACCATGTAAAAAAGGTTGTGCATTCCATCATCAAATCATACACAACCTTGTTCGAATTGCAGCACTAAAGAATTTAAATCTATCTTCAAGAATGATGCACATTGCCCCCAAAACAATTCGTGATAAAGTTTTATCCTATTTAAGCCAAACGGCCATCCAAACCAATCAAATGCATTTTACTATCCCTTTTTCTAGACAAGAACTCGCAGACTATTTAGGTGTTGATCGTAGCGCTCTTTCCGGGGAATTGAGTAAAATGCAAAAAGATGGTCTTATTCAATTTCGAAAGAATCATTTCACTTTACTAGAAGATAGCTATCTCTATGATTAATTATTCAATACCAAAATGTTTTTTGACAAATCCCATATCTTGGACAAGTTCTACCGTTCCTAGATATTTATTGTCTTTATCGCGTACAGCCATATAGGTAACTAGGAAAGTACAACCATTCTTATCCATCCAAACAGGGACACTGTCGCGTCGATTGTTTCTAAAATCTTCTATAATAGAGCGAACCATTGGTTCTATTTTAGGCGGATGGCAAGAGAATACCTCACGATCTAGCGCCATGCTAGGACGCTTAAATACTTTTGGACCTTCATTAAAGAATCGATTGATGTTATCGGCATCAATGAATGATATTTCTAAAGGAATCGTATTCAATAAAGCGGTCAACTGCTCCACATTCATATGCCCTCCTGGCATCACAATTTCTTTCTCATCCATTAACGATTCTTTTTCTACTATTCTATTTTCGGCTTCTAGCCAAATTTCTTTTGTCGTATCTAAACATTCTGCATAGTCTTTAGCATCATGATAAATCCCCATCCACTCTTGTTCTTTAAAGTGAGCAGCACAAATTGGAAATAATATTTTTTGTTCTTTATAAATCATTTCTTGCGCTCTTTGTACAACGTGGTTTAAACGCGTGAACCACCAATCATCTCGACTCATTTCTTTTTCTAATTCTGCTAATTCATCTCGAATTTCATCATCGACTGTCCACATCACCTCTGATGGACCTGTTACATTGTATTTTACACTTAAATTCGGATATAAAAGATCACCTTTTTTTGCATAGTGAATGGATACTTCACGTAGCTTTTTTAATAAAGAAGATACATCTTCCCTTTTTTCAATCGCTTTTTGTATGGTTATGATTAATCTTTCAAGTTGTTCATTTTCTTTATGAAGAGTGTATAAAGGATGACCTTTGATACCTTCAAGAGATAAAGCATTCTCCTTATTCTGACTCGCACTTTGATGAATCGCATCATGGCTATTTATAACTTCCTTTTGTGAATCCGCGATTTTTTCTTCTTTTATTGATCCATGAAATAAAGCCGAGTGCACATCGCATAGTTTTTGTACTTCTTCTAGTGGTGTCCCCTCTTTCATCAATTCTTGTTCCGCCTTCATAATTTCAGAAGCTTCCACTTCGCCAAATTCTCTTACAAAATCTTTTTGTACCGACTCTAACGCTTCCCCTTGCCCTAATCTTTTGAGGTACGACTTAATTAAAGCAATTCGATTATTCGATTCTTCCTTTATTTCAGAGAGGCCAATCATTTCATACCCCTTATCAGAGAAAGTTTCAACAATTTTCTCTATCGAGATTTTTTTCATTTTTGCCCCTCGTTCTAGCGTCATAATTTTCCCCAATGATTGCAAAACCGAGTTTTTTGAGATTTCAGAGAAACCAAGTTCAATCATAATTTCAACAAAATCTTCATGCTCTTGCGCTAATTCATATATCGTTTTCTTGCTATCTAACTTTTTATTTTTCATTTTTTTCTCCTTCAAAAACCACTACAAGAAGCATTTTAAATGCCTCTTGTGCATATACAGAATGAGGATGTCCTGCCGGCATAATAATGGACTGTCCTTCCTTAATGATCGAATCAACACCGTCAATCGTAATCTTCCCCACTCCATCCAAACAAGTCACAAAAGCATCTCCTTTTGACTCATGTGTACCAATCTCTTCATCTTGATCAAAGGCAAACAAAGTAATACTAAGGGCATCATTTTGTGCAAGCGTTTTGCTGACAACTTGCCCTTTTTGATACGATATTTGTTCCTTTAAGGCAAATACCTCAGATTTAGAAATATTTTTCATTGTATGACCTCCATACTCTATATATTTTAAAGAATAACATCCAACACTTGCCTTTTTATGTTGTTAAAACAACATTTTATAGATTTTTAATTAGAAACTAAATAATTGTATATCTTCCAACGGGATTTTTCTTTTCTCGTTACACACTATTAAAAAGATGTCCTATTTACTTATGGAGTAACTAAGGACATCTCTTTTTTTATTAGTCTTTCAATAGTTTTACTAACACCGCTTTTTGAGCATGAAGTCTATTTTCTGCTTCATCAAATATTTCATCTGCGTGTGCTTCAAATATTTCTTCCGTAATTTCTTCTTCACGGTGAGCTGGTAAACAATGTTGAACCATGGCATCACTTTTGGCAACGCTCATCAATTGTGCATTAACCTGATAAGTGCCCGCAAATACTTTTTCACGTTCTTGCGCTTCGTGTTCTTCTCCCATACTGGCCCAAACATCTGTCACAATCACGTCTGCATCCTTGGCCGCTTCCATCGGATCTTGGCAACATACAAATTTATCTCCATATGTTTTACCAAATTCCAATATTTTTTCATCTGGTAAATAACCGTCTGGACACGCACACGCAAAACTCATTCCTGTTTTTAATGCTCCAACAGCTAAAGAGTTACACATGTTGTTACCATCGCCGATAAAACACATTTTTAATCCTTCTAATTTCCCTTTGTGTTCACGAATGGTTTGTAAGTCAGCTAAAACTTGACAAGGATGGGCAAAATCAGTTAACCCATTGATAATAGGAATACTTCCATATGTAGATAAGTCGACAACATCTTGTTGGTCAAAGGTACGAATCATAATTCCATCCAAATAGCGAGATAAAACTCGCGCTGTATCTTGGATTGGTTCTCCTCTTCCAATTTGCATAGTCGATGCATCTAAGTGAAGAGGATATCCTCCCAATTGAGTCATTCCTACTTCAAAGGAAACACGTGTACGTGTACTAGATTTTTGGAAAATCATTCCCAATGTTTTATTTTTCAAATATGGTTTAAAGACACCTTGTTTAACCTCTGCTTTTAATTGATCAGCCAAATCCAATAATTGAATGATTTCTTCACTGGTAATATCCATTAAGCTTAATAAATGTTTCATTCCATTTCCTCCAATACCGTTTTTAGTATTTCCATTCCTTTTTCAATTTCTTCATTCGAAATAATTAAAGGTGGCAATAATCGTAATTTATCTTTTGCACTTAAGAAAAGTACCCCTTGTTTTTGACATCGAGCGATTACTTCTTTAACATCCACATCCAATTTAGCTCCAATCATCAATCCCAATCCAGAGACTGATTGAACATGGGCCATCTTTTCTAAACTTGCTTTGATTATTTGTCCTTTTTCTTGAACTTGTTGATACAACGTTTCATTCATTTGTTCTAAAACGACTTGAGCTGCTGCACAGGAAATAGGATTGGCCCCAAAAGTCGATCCATGATCGCCTGGTTGAAAAACGTCTTCAACTTTTTCCCCCATTAAAACAGCCCCAATTGGCAGTCCAGAAGCTAATCCTTTGGCACTGGTCACAACATCTGGGTGCAGATCAAATTGTTGATAGGCAAAGAAAGAGCCACAACGTCCAATTCCCGTTTGCACTTCATCCACAATTAAGATAATATCTTTTTCATCGCAAATCTGTTGAATGGCAGATACAAAGTCTTTGTCTAAGGCATTTACACCACCTTCTCCTTGTACCATTTCAATCATGATGGCTGCTGTATGTTCATTCACTTTTTCTTCTAAAGATTTTCTATCATTGGCTACTATATAATCAAACCCAGTTGGAAATGGTTCAAACTTTGTATGAAATCCATCTTGTCCGGTTGCCGATAGCGTTGCCATAGTACGACCATGAAAGGAATTCACCAATGTTAAGATGGTATCTCTTTGTCCTCCATATTTCTCATTGGCATATTTACGAGCCACTTTAATTGCTCCTTCATTGGCTTCTGCTCCCGAATTTGAAAAGAAGACTTTTTTCATCCCACTTTTTGTACAAAGAGATTGAGCCACTTTTAACATAGGTTCTGTATAAAATAGATTCGATACATGAGCTAATGTGGCACTTTGGTTTTGTACAGCTTGAACCCATTGATCATGGGAATAACCCAAACTAGCTACTCCAATTCCTGCTGTAAAATCTATATATTCATTCCCATCAATATCTGTCAATATACAGCCTTGGCCTTTTTGAATACAAATTGGCCAACGAGCATATGTATGTGCAAGATATTGTTGATCTAATGTTTTATAGTTGTTCATAATTTTTACCTACAATCATGGTTCCTACCCCTTCATCAGACAACATTTCAATCAATAAGGCATGAGGAACACGTCCATCAATAATCACAGTCTTTTTTACTCCATTTTCAATACAGTCTTGGCAACATTGTACTTTTGGAATCATTCCTCCAGAAATAATCCCTTTTTCTTTTAAATCTGGAATATCTTTGACATGAATATGAGAAATTAACGACTCTTCATCTTCTGGATTTTCTAATACCCCTGGCACATTGGAAACAAAAATCATGTTTTCTGCTTGTAAACTAGCCGCAATGGCACTGGCTGCCATATCGGCGTTAATGTTGTAGACATGGCTATCATCAGTTCCAATAGAGGCAATAACTGGAATATATCCGTTGTCTAATAATTTAAAAATTAATTCTGGGTTGATTTTAGTAATACGTCCCACATATCCCAAATCTTGTTGGGCTTCTAATTTTTCTGCTTCAATGATATTTCCATCCATTCCACAGATTCCAACTGCTCTAGATTTTAAATCTGAAATTAACGATACTAAATTTTTATTCGTCTTTCCTGCAAGAACCATTTGTACAATTTCCATGGTTTCTTCATCTGTATAACGAAGTCCATTGATAAATGGCGTTTCTTTCCCCACTTTATCCAACGTTGTACTAATATCGATTCCTCCACCATGCACAAGAACAATCTTCACTCCAATTTCACTCAACAAAACAACATCTTCCATGACATTTTGTTTCAATTGTTCATTCTCCATGGCATTTCCCCCATATTTAATCACAACAATTTTGTTGTTGTATTTTTGAATATAAGGTAAAGCTTGGGATAAGATTTTTGCTTTTTCGATCGCATTTTTCATGTTCGATACTCCCCATTAATTTTGACATATTCATACGTTAAGTCACATCCCCAAGCAGTCGCTTTTTCTTTTCCATCATGGAGAAGAACTTCAATGGTAATTTCATCTTCTTTTAAAACCATTAAGGCATGCTCTTCATCAAAAGAGATTCCATGTCCATCTTGGCATACATCTACTTTTCCTGCCAAGGAAGAAATGGAGACATCTACTTGATGAATATCCAAATCAGCATCGGCATATCCTATGGCACATAGAATACGACCCCAGTTGGCATCATGACCGTACATCGCACATTTTAATAAGTTCGATCCAATGACGCTTTTCGCCACATTTCGTGCATCTAATTTGCTCTTAGCTCCACTTACGTTACAAATCAATAATTTAGTAGCCCCTTCTCCATCACGTGCCAACATTTTAGATAATTCTTGGCATACATATAAAAGGGCTTCTTTAAAGATTTCATAATCTTTATTCTTTTCTTTGATCACTTGGTTTTTTGCCATTCCATTACAAAGGATTCCAAAGGTATCATTGGTAGAAGTATCTCCATCCACTGTTACCATATTGTAAGTATCATCCGCCACTTCTTTTAAAACCATTTTCAACATATCACTAGAGATAGCTACATCACTCGTTACATAGCTCAACATCGTAGCCATATTAGGATGAATCATTCCTGATCCTTTGGCAATTCCACCCATTTTACATTCTTTCCCATCTAATTGGAAAGAGATGGCTACTTCTTTAGAAAATGTATCCGTTGTCATAAACGATGTAGCTACATCTTGATTTCCTTTTACCGATAAAGAATTTACCAATCCTGGCATTGCTTCTACAATAGGTTCAATGGGCAAAGGTTGCCCAATAACTCCAGTAGAGGCAATCATAATATCTTTGGCATCAATATTTAAATATAAAGCACACGATTGGCACATCGCATGGGCAATATCCAATCCATCGGCATTGCATGTATTGGCATTCCCGCTATTGACTAAAATGGCTTGTGCTTTTCCATCTTCTAAGTTTTCTTGGCTAACCAAAATTGGCGCCCCTTTTACTTTATTTTGAGTATAAATACAGGCAGCACTACCCTTTTTATCACTAAAGATTAATCCCAAATCTTTTTTGGTTGTATTTTTTCGTATTCCGCAATGCACTCCTGCAGCCGTAAAACCTTGAGGTGCACATACGCCTCCTTGAATAACTTTCATCGCATTCCTTTCTAGAAAGAAGGAGCCACTAGGTTTAATCCTGCTTCTTCTTCCCATTGATACATAATATTCATATTTTGGATTGCCTGTCCGGCAGCCCCTTTAACCATATTATCGATGCAAGATACCACAATCAATGTGTTAGTGTGAGTATCTAGATGCAAAGAAATATCGCAATAATTACTAAATTTCACAAATTTTAAGTCCGCTGTTTTCCCCAATGGAAGGACACGAACAAATTGTTCATTTTGATAAGTTTGTTGATAAAGTTTGTGAATCTTTTCTAGATTCAACTCCTCATTCCCTTTAATATAAATCGTCGAGATAATCCCTCGATTAATAGGTAATAGATGAGGTACAAAAGTCACCGCAATCTCTTTTCCTGCAATCTCACTCAACATTTGTTCAATCTCAGGAGTATGACGATGATTCCCAACTTTATAAGGCGCAAATGCTTCATTCGTTCGTGGAAAGTGAGTTAATTCACTTAGACCTTTCCCTGCACCTGTTGTTCCTGATTTTGAATCAAGAATGATGGAATCGGTATTGACCAATCCTTCTTTTAAAACTGGATATAGGGCTAATTCAATGGAAGTTGGATAACATCCTGGATTTCCAATTAATTGGGCATCTTTAATTTGATCACGATGTAACTCGCTGATTCCATAAACCGCTTGGGCATGTAAGTCTTCGTCCAAAAATGGAACCCCATACCACTGATAATAAATATCTTTATCTTTTAAACGAAAGTCTGCTCCTAAATCAATAAATCTTTTTCCTGCTTGAATACATTTAGCCGCAATGGCTTCGCTGTGTCCATGAGGCAAAGAAGCAAACACACAATCACTTTGTTCAATGACAGTATCACTATCCACAAAGACTAAATCACAGACATCTTGAAATCCTGGATATAAAGATGACAATGGTTGTCCTGTGTATTGATTGGAGGATATTGCACTAAGTGTTACATAAGGATGACGCAATAATAAGCGAACAAGTTCTGCTCCTGCATATCCGCTTGCACCAATGACACCAACTTTAAGACTCATATGCACTCAACTCCTTTTTTACTTCATTAATATGTTCTTGCACACATTGAGGCGCAGGCCCACCAAGAACTTTTCTTTGATTCACACATGTATCCAAAGAAATCGCTTCGTATACATCTTGATCAAAAGTCTCATCAATTTCTTTATATTCTTCCAAAGATAATTCTTCTAGTGTCGTTTTTTTCTCTGTGCATGTGCGCACCAAGTTTCCTACAATTGTATAAGCATCACGGAATGCCAATCCTTTTTTCACTAAGTAATCCGCACAATCTGTCGCATTGATAAAACCAGCCGCTGCTGCTTGACGCATATTTTCTTTTTTGACACTCCAGGTTTGAACCATTGGAATCATTGTCACTAAACAGTCTTTCACCGTTTTAGCACTGTCCATAAAAGCTTCTTTATCTTCTTGTAAATCTTTATTGTAGGCTAGCGGCAATCCTTTCATCATGGTTAATAATGCTTGTAGATGACCATAGACTCTTCCTGTTTTACCACGTACCAATTCAGCAACATCAGGATTTTTCTTTTGTGGCATGATACTAGAACCAGTTGAGAAAGTATCACTTAATTCAATAAAACGAAATTCCCAACTACACCAAAGAATGATTTCTTCACAAAGACGTGATAAGTGCATCATGATTAAGGAATAATCATGAACCATTTCAATCGCAAAATCACGATCACTGACGGAATCCAAACTATTGTATGTAGGATTATTAAATCCCAATAATTTAGAAGTAAACTCTCTATCAATATTATACGTCGTAGTTGCTAGAGCACCAGAACCTAAAGGGTTTTGGTTACAACGTTTTCTAGCATCTTGTAAACGTGATAAATCCCGTTTAAACATTTCTACATAAGCCATCAAGTGATGGGCGAATGTAATTGGTTGGGCACGTTGTAAATGTGTATAACCAGGCATAATGGTTTCTAAGTTATCTTGGGCTTGTTCCATCAACACTTCTAACCAATTCACCAATAATTTTTCAATCGCAACACATTCATTCATGGCATAGAGTTTAAAATCAAGAGCCACTTGGTCATTACGACTGCGTGCAGTATGTAATTTTTTTCCAAGCTCTGTACGTTTTGTCAATTCTCCTTCCACAAACATATGAATATCTTCTGCTTGTGGATCAATGATTAATTCACCCGATTCAATCTCTTTTAGAATCGTTTGAAGCGTTTCAATAATCACTTTTGATTCCTTTTCTGTTACAATCCCTTGTTTTGCCAACATTGTGACATGAGCAATACTCCCTTGAATGTCTTGTTGGACCATATTTTGATCCACATCAATGGATGCATTAAACTCTTCTAATCGTGTATCTGCTTTTTGACTAAAACGCGCTGACCATAATGCCATGATTGTACCTCCTATTGACTCTATTTTTTCAAAGTTGCTCCAACTTTAATTGGTAATCCAAATAAGTGAATGAATCCTGCTGAATCGCTTTGGTCATAAGAATCGTCTTCTCCAAAACTTGCGACTTGTTCAGAATATAAAGTTGTTGGACTACTCATTCCAGCTGGGAAAATATTTCCTTTATAAATTTTTAGTTTTACATCTCCATTAACTGTTTCATTGGCTTTATCTACAAAGGCAGATAAGCTTTCTCTTAATGGTGTAAACCATTGTCCGTTATACAACAATTCTCCAAACTTGATTGCTACGTGTTGTAAGAAGTGTTGTGTATCTTTATCCATTGTAATTTGAGTTAATGTTTCGTGGGCTTTATATAAAATTGTTCCCCCTGGCGTTTCATATACTCCTCTGGATTTCATACCTACCAAACGGTTTTCTACCATATCGATAAGCCCTACTCCATTGGCTCCTCCAATTTTATTTAATTCTGCTACTAAGTCTTGTCCTTTCATAGCTTGTCCATTTAATTTTGTAGGGATCCCTTTTTCAAATGTTAATGTGATGTATGTTGGTACATCTGGCGCTTTTTCCGGAGTAACTCCCATTTCCAAAATTTCATCGTATTTTGGTTCATTTTGAGGATCTTCTAAATCCAATCCTTCATGAGATAAATGCCATAAGTTTTTATCTTTTGAGTAGTTTGTTTCTCTATTGATTTTTAATGGAATGTTGTGAGCTTCCGCATATTCGATTTCTTCTTCTCTAGATTTTAATTCCCATTCACGCCATGGGGCAATGATAGTCATCTCTGGAGCAAAAGCCATAAT
>CADBTK010000048.1 GCA_902797585.1 Erysipelothrix rhusiopathiae | reverse complement strand
GCACCGGTCATAAAGTGATAATAAGAATAATTGCCTTGTTTATAGGCTGTCTCCATCAATAATAGTGTTGCGTTTACTTGGGAATATCCACCCCAGTTTACAGAAATGGATGGAGTGAGATAAATGCGGCTTTTTTGTGTATGAAGGCGATCCCATTGATGTTGATGAAGTGATTTAGCATCGATGTGTAAGAAAATGTCATTTCTTTCATCATCAATCAAATGTAGAATCTCTTGTACTAGTTCAACGTTGTGATGAGCCATGATTAAATAGGCATGTCTTTTCTTCATAGCTCAATTATACATAAGTACCTTTAATAAAAAAAGCCCGAAAGTACCTTAAATAAAAAAGCCCCGAAGGGCTTTGTGATGTAGGTTACCAGCTTCCACCGCCACCTCCACCACCTCCGCCTCCAGAGAATCCTCCAGAAGAACTATGAGAAGCAGCTTGTGCGGCTTGGTAAGATGAAACTGAATGTGTAACTGGGGAAGATACCCCGTGATCCAACATGTGGTAATAGTAGTAAGAATCGTTGTAACGAGAGCCACGATACCAAACAGGTTGAACCAATGGAATGGTTTTAAAAGCTTCTGACCATTGTTTTGATAAACCAAAAGCCATCGCAAAAGGAATCACATCAAAGAAATACGTTGGGTTTTCTTTCGATAGACGTTCTAATTGCGGGACTTCTGCTTTTTGAATAAATGTCTTTAATCCAGCCAACTTTCCAGCATTTTCATACCAATAATCAGTTGGTGCTACAAATTGGTAACAACCCAATGCGGTAATAAAAACCAATACATAGGTGATGATTGGAATGTAGAATGGCAATAATCGATCTGGTCCGGTTGCTTGAAGAATCACAAAGACTAATCCAACTAACGCAAATAATCCTAATAAGAAACGAAGACCAATGTGTTGTTTCCTTGCGAAATGTCTTTGCATACTAGTGGAAAGAATAATGATCATCGTTGTAAAGATAATCGCAAATATTACAATCGCACAGAATATCGCAACTAACCAATCTCCTTTTGTGTTTAATAAAATAGTTGAAAGAAGACCAAATAGCGATAAGAACCCTAACAGCACATAGAAACCTTTCGTATGAGACAATTGATTGTCATATTTATATGAACTGGTTAATTGGCTTTGTGCGCTAATGATACTTTTCGCAAAACTTGTAGAAGAACGAATGTCTTCCATATCAACGACATCTCTACCTCTAAATAAGGCATCAAAGAGTGTTTGTTCATAATCGGGTGCATCTTCAGGCAATGGTTTTTCTTTTCTTAAAAGAAAAGAGTCGTGACTAGTTTCTTCAAGATTTATATATCCTTGATTTCCCCAATAAGGAATTAAGGACATTAAATCCGATATATCGGCCACTCCATCTATAAAGAATCCGACTTGAGCACTTGAAATACCTTCTGGTGGATAGAACTCAATGGTTTCTGTATATTTCTTTTGTGCTAATTGACGTTGTTTTAACCAAGCTAGAAATGCGATAACGATTGTGATGGTTCCTGCTAAAAATCCTGGTAGGGCAGAACGAGAGGATGCATTCACAAAATATCCTTCGTGCAAAGACGTAAAGATTGTGATGGCATTTTGGTGTGAAATATTCTCGGCCGTTCCACTAATTTGATTCGATTGTACGTTGTAGTCCACATTTAAATCGTTGTTGGTTGAACCATAAGGCCCACTATAGATTTTTACTTGTTCCATTTCTTCTTTTGATAAAGGCTTGTCTAAATCTAAAGTAAAAGAGAAATGGTCAATTATAGCATCCCATGAAGCTCCTAAAGGAGAATAGAAGATGAAATCACGAGTATCCTTATAATCTTTTGGATAAACGATTGTATAGTGGATTTCATATGTTTGAAGCCCCTCGACATATGTGCTTGCACTTCCAATACGAATTTGTGTTTCACCATCTTCACTATCTACATCATATGCTGCACCATAGACGGTTATATCTTTGATTTTTAAAGAGTATCGTTCCGCTCGGATGGTTCCTAGAGGATCGGCCTCTTTTTCTGCTTGGGTATACCCAACAGTCATAGTTCTTGGAATGGTTCGATAGATTCCGTGGCGTGCTTGATAGAAATCAACCTCAATGACTTCGGTTACTTCCATCGTGTTGTCTTGGTGTAAGATGGCATGCACATCATAATCCTGAATGGAAAAACCACCTTGGTCGGCGCGTGCTTCGATGTTTGGGGTTAGTGAAACTCCTAAACAGAAAAGTAGGCAGAAAACCAAGGTGGAGTGAAGAACTTTAGAAAGAAACTTGTACATTTTCTCTTTCTGTTTCTTTGGCTTCATACATTGTTTTTCTTTCGAATCCGAAGATGGTCGCAACAATGTTGCTAGGGATTGTTTGACATGCATCGTTGTATTCACGAACGATTGCGTTGTAGAACTTGCGAGAGTTCGCGATGTCTTCTTCCGCTTTGGTCAATTGGTTTTGAAGGTTAATAAAGTTTTGGTTAGCCTTCAAATCTGGGTAGTTTTCAGCCAATGCAAAGATTTGACGAACGGCTCCAGTAATTTCTTGTTCGTTTTCCATTCGTTGGTCTGTTGACATTTGACCGGTGTTTCGCTTGGCGATAATTTTTTCTAATGTTTCTGCCTCATGTTTGGCATATCCTTTTACTGTTTCAACCAAGTTTGGAATTAAATCAAATCGTTTTTTCATATATACATCCATGGTTGAAAAAGCTTCGTCGCATTTGTTTCTTTTTCTAACTAAAGAATTATAGAGTGATAGAAACAATACGAATAAAATAAGTGCAATAATAGCAACTAACATCATAAATATCAACTCCTTTATAACTAGATTAATTATACCACGCTT
>CADBTK010000047.1 GCA_902797585.1 Erysipelothrix rhusiopathiae | reverse complement strand
GAACAAGATAGGGAAATTTCTTTTTTTAATTAATTCATGTATAATATATACGAAGGAGTGTGATAGTTATGAGAGATATTACAGAAACTATGACCTTTACCACCGAAGAAATTCGTCGCGAAAATATTAAAACCGTATTACGCGAAGTTTCTGAAGCCTTGGAAGAACGCGGTTACAACTCAGTTAACCAAATTGCTGGGTATTTAATTAGCAATGACCCTGCATACATTTCTTCACACAAAAATGCTCGTAATCTCATTCAACGTATTGAACGTTATGAAATTATTGAAGAGTTAGTTCGTGAATATTTGGAGAAATAATGTCACGAATTATTGGCCTTGATTTAGGAAGCAAAACGTGCGGTGTTTCTATCAGTGATTTAGGACAGAAAGTGGCTTCTGCTTTAACTACTATTCGTTTTGAATCTGATGACTACGATGATTGTTTTGATCAAGTATTGGATTTGCTTGAAAAGAATAATATCAAAGAAGTGGTTATTGGATTGCCAAAACATATGAATGGTGATATTGGAATCCGTGGACAAATCTCTCAAGATTTTGCCAGGGAATTGGAAGTAGAAGGATATCAAACACACTTATGGGATGAACGTATGACTACTTTAAGTGCACAACGTGTCTTATTGGAGGGGAATGTGTCTCGTAAGAAACGTAAAAAAGTCATTGATCAATTGGCCGCCGTTGAAATCTTACAAAATTATTTAGATCGAAAACAAAATGGGGATTGATTGTTTCATCCCCTCTATTTTTTTAAGGAGGTATACTGATGTTAGACTCTAACTCTTTATATGTAACCGATGAATTTGGAAATGAAAAACGAATGATTATTTTATTCACTTTTGATTCAGCGGATTACGAAGCGCAATATGTTGTGTTCCAAGATCCAGAAAGCGATGAAGGAAATGTATTTGCTTCTCGTTATGATGAAAAAGGGAACCTATTTCCAATTGAATCGGATGAAGAATGGGAAATGGTAGAAGAAGTGATTAATACCTTTGCAGAGGATGATAGTAATGCCTAAAAAACAAAAAAAGAAAAAAGGATTCTTTCGTAAACTGATTGTACTTTTATTAATCCTTGTTCTTTTAGGTGGTGGATCGTATGGATTTTACCACTTCCAATTACGTCCGACTGGAGATGGAACTCGTATTGTTGAATTCGATATTGAACAAGGAGAAAGCTTTAACCAAGTCGTTCACAATTTAAAAAAGGAAAAGTTGATTCGCTCTGAGCTAGTAACAAAATTTTATGCTAAACTAACAAATCACTCAGAGTATTATGCGGGGCAATTTCATTTAAATGATGGAATGAGTACACCAAAGATTTTAAATCATATTAAAAAGGTGGAAAATGCTGGAAAGAACCAAGTGAAAGTTGTAGTTCCTGAAGGGACTTGGGCCAAAGATATTGCGGCCAATATTTCAAAACAATGTCCGGGGTTAAAAACAGAAACCATCATCAAAAAATGGAATGATTCAAAATATCTTAAAGAGTTGTCTAAAGATTATGAATTCTTAAACTATGACGATTTAAACAACTCTCAATACAAAGTGAAGTTGGAAGGATATTTATTCCCAGATACATACTATGTAGAAGAGAATGCAGATATTGATACAATTACCCGTGCAATGTTGGATCGCTTTGCCGAGGTTTATGACGAATATAAAGAAGACATAAAAGAAAGTGGGCGCTCTGTACAAGAGATTCTTACTTTAGCCAGTGTTGTTCAATTTGAGTCGGCTCGTCCAGATCAAATGAAAAAGATTGCCGGTGTATTCTATAACCGTTTGAATGAAGATATGAAACTAGAATCAAGTGTAACGGTTTGTTATGCACTATATGATAAGTTTAATAATCCTACAGATTGTGAAATTCAAACAGGGGTTGATTCTCCATATAATACATATATGAATAAAGGTCTTCCGGTAGGTCCGATTTTAAATCCAGGACAAGAAGCGATTGATGCTGTTTTACATCCAGAAGAACATGATTATTTATATTTCGTAGCAGATATTAATGGGGATGGAACGATTTATTATTCGCACACATTAGAAGAACACGAAGAGAAAATGAAAGAGTTGAATTTAGTCCTTGAATAAGGTACAATTCAAATTGCTTAATTAAAGGAGTGAATTCCATGTCAGATGAAAAAAATTATGTAACCCAGGAAGGTTATGACGCCTTAGTCGCTGAACGGGATAATTTAATCCATAATGTCCGTGCTCAAGTAATTGAAGAGTTGCAAGAAGCTCGTGCGCAAGGGGACTTGTCCGAAAACGCCGACTATGATGCAGCCCGTGAACACCAAGCACAAGTTGAATCAAGAATTGCTGAATTGGATGCATTGATTAAAAATGCAGAAATCATTACGGAATCTAAAGGAAAAAAACGTAAAACAGCAATTGTTAAATTGGGTTCTACAGTAACAATTAAAGATTTATCCGAAAACAAAGAAAAAACTTTTAACATCGTTGGTTCAGTTGAAGCCGATCCATTAAATGGAAAACTTTCAAACAATTCACCATTAGCGGAAGCGATGATGGATCACAAAGTTGGAGATAAAGTGGAAGTTGTTCGTGTAGATGAACCGTACGAAGTAGAAATCTTAGATATTAAATAGTCTTTTTATCTAAATGAAACGTATAAGAGAAGGGTGATGTATATGAAACGAACTCTTCTCTTTTTTTGTACCTTTATATTTTTTATTCTTGCATATACTGGACGCTACCAACCTGTTTCCTTGGATTTGGTTTCTCCTTCTACGAAACAAGTTGAAGTCAAAGGAGAAGTCAATAAACCAGGTGTTTACACTATTAAATGGGAAGGGGATATGCAAGATGCAATTGAGGCAGCTGGTGGATTTAGTGAACAAGCCGATACTCGATCGCTTTCTTTAACATCGGATGTCCAAGATAAAGATGTCATAGTAGTTGCTAAGTTGGATCAACAAAAAGAAAAAATTTCTATAAATTCTGCTAGTCAAGAACAGTTGATGGAACTAGCTGGAATTGGACCATCGATTGCCAATCGTATTATTGAATATCGCCAAGAAACATCCTTTTCTACTTTGGATCAATTGATGGAAGTAAAAGGCATAGGACCTAAGATGTACCAACGCATTAAGGACGATATAATTTTATGATTGTTTGGTTGTTGGTATTAGGTTTTTGGGCTTTGATGGTTTTATATGCCTGGAATAGTATGTTTCTTTTTGGATTGGTGTGGACACTTTGTATCTGGTGGATACAAAAAGATAAAAGAATCGTAGGCATTTGGATTTTTATATTTATAGTAGCTATGGCATTAACAACTCCCATAGAAAGAAAACCAAGGGCTGGCATATATTCGGTGATTGAGATTAAGAATAATTATGTTCTAGCTAGTAAAGATAGACAAACCATTGTTGTTTATGGACTAGAAAATCCAAACTATTTTGATCAAATTGAGATTGATCAATTTGAACCTTTACATGCCTTACATAATAAAAATCTATTTCATTTTCCTAGTTCCATGCATAAACAAAGAATTGATTATGCAGCTCAAATAGATCAGAATACAGAAATCATTTCTTCATATTCTATCCGTGCAAGGTGCTATTCTTTTTTAAAAAACGATAAACTTTATTCTCAACTTTTCTATCAACTCGGGCAACAAGAAGATGAGATTGTTCAATTGGGGTTGCCAATTCTAGGTGTTTTTTCTATTCTACGAAGAAGAGTACGAAAATTGTTTTCAAAAAGAATAGCTTATTTGATTGAATGGGGATGCATGATGATTTATATGTTCTTGTTTCCTATTCCTCATAGCTTATTGCGAATGTTTCTTTTTTCTATTGCTTCG
>CADBTK010000046.1 GCA_902797585.1 Erysipelothrix rhusiopathiae | reverse complement strand
TCTAATTTGTCTTCAAACGTCAGTTTCATAAGAAAAACCCCTCCATTAGGTTGTCCTAATTTTGGGGTCCGGTTCATTTTGAGTAAGCTTATTCTTCTAGATTAATTAGAGCATAGCGATTATTATAATCCACTAAAGAGGCATTGGTGCTACCTCCTCCATAGGCATTGGTCACAATCTTCATAATTTCTTCTTTATGCTCTTCCGGCTTTTCATAATTGGTATCTACATCCCATGCGCTGACATAAGTGCCAACATAATCACGCAAATCGACATAACATTGTACCAATTGTTCATAATCATCTAAGTAATCTGAGTTTTCATCACAACCAATATAAGTAATATTGGCTAGTTCATTATTTATCGCATTGTATACAGCTACCGCATTGTTGTGGTGTTCCACTCGGTCATTTACATCTCCTTTTAAATAATTATCCATAAAATCGGATTCGACCGAGGCAGCTGACGTTTGATATGCATAAAGATTAGAATAATAAGGATAGAGTGCTTGACGCGTTTGTTCATTCAACAATTTACGTTGTTTTATTTGTTCTTGTTTCTCTTTATTCTCTTTTTCTTTTTGTTCGCGTTGTTTTTTCTTTTCCTCGTCTTCTTTTTTCTTTTCTTCTGTTTCTTGTTCTTTTTCTTTGTCTTCTTGTGCCTCTTGTTCACGTTGCTCATTAGCAATCGCTTGATCATGACGTGCTTGTTTATCAATGGAATGGAACATATATCCACCAACGAATATTAGCAGAAGACTAGCTGCAACTACAGCTGCAATCCACCATGGTTTATCTTGATTGGGCACCAATTGTTTATCTTTGGATACTTGTTGAGCAGTAAATTGCTCCACGAGCTGCTCTTCTTGAGAAACTGGCAAAAATTGTGCAAGTGCAGACTGCCCGATATACTCCCAAGAACTCATTCCTTCTTTCCAAACTTGTACTTGATCATCTATTTCCTTATTATTAAACTTCTCAATCATTTCAATCGTAGAAAAAGGCCCTTGATTTTGATCATCGTCTAATGAGTAATACCAAACAGCTTCTTCTTTATTAATAACCATCGATGTCTCTTTCATAGGCACCCATTCATCTAATTCTTCTTGCCAAACAGGTGTTTCTTCATGAATGATTCCTTTATTAAAAAGGTCTTGCATTTCCATTTCACTAAATGGACCATTGGGTTGATCATCTTTTGAGTAATACCACATTGGATTTACTTCCAATGGTTGACCACAATGACTACAAAACCGTTGACCAGGCTCATTGATAAGTCCACATCGTTCACATTTCATACTATTCCCTTTCTCTTATTTTGCTCCATATTTTTGATAATAGGCATCCAAATCATTTTTTAATTGCTCATCCATTTGATTGTTTTGTTCCAAGTATTCAATCACTTCTGGCATGGAAACAATGGCATCTGTTGGAAACCCATAAGTATCCGCAATTTCTTTCAATGCGCTATGGTTTCCTCTCCCTTTTTCATTTCGATTTAAAGACACCATCAAACCGACAATTTCCACATCGGCAGCATTACGCACTTTTGGAACCGTTTCTTCCATACTCTTTCCGGAAGTTGTCACATCTTCAATCATAATGACACGATCCCCATCTTTTAATGTTGTTCCTAAAAAGTTTCCTTTATCTGCCCCATGATCTTTTTCTTCTTTTCGATCGCTACAATAACGAACCTTTTTTCCATATAATTCATCAAAAGCCATTGCGGTACAGACAGCCAAAGGAATTCCTTTATAAGCCGGTCCAAATAATACATCAAAATCCAATCCATATCTTTGGGCAATAGCTTGCGCATAATATTGTCCAAGCTTTCGTAACATAGCTCCTGTGACATATCCTCCTGCATTCATAAAGAATGGAGAGACACGTCCTGACTTTAATGTAAAACTTCCAAATTTCAACACTTCTGAATCCAACATAAATTCAATAAATTCTTCTTTATATGCTTCCATACGTTTTCCTCACTTGGTTCAATTTTATCATATTCCTTCTATGCATAAAAAAAGCCATTCTATTTAAAGAACAGCTCTTTCTTATAACTTACGGTATTTCGAAACAATTCGGATCCCCAAGGCAGAAACAACTCCAACCATTCCTACCCATACAAATGCATTTCTTTCAAGGCCAATCAATGAAGCGTTTGTCGAACTATATTGTTCATAAGTATCCATGCTTGATTGGGCAAGTGTTGTGTAATTATTAGAAACAATATTTTGTCCAAATGTGAATACAACTATCAGCAAAGCTACAAGAGCAAAACTTCGCAATATCTTCATGATTGCCTCCTTTTCTATCTTGTTTCACCAAGACAATGTTACTTTAACACCTTTCCCTTTTTTAAGGGTAAAAGTGTTGTAAAATCGCTGTAACAATTAAAAAATGGGGATTCTTACGAATTCCCATTCATCATTTCTTCTATTATTTTATATGTTTGGTCAGGCTGTTTGCTACCTGTTATAGAGCGCCCGACAACAATATAATCCGATCCTTGTTGGTATGCAAGTTCAGGAGTTGCTACACGTTTTTGATCATTGACATCATCTTGTACCAAACGAATTCCTGGAGTTACACAAAGGAAGTCATCTCCACATGCTTGATGAATAGCTTGTACTTCATGTACAGAACATACAACCCCATCCAATCCTGCTTCTTTAGCATTTTTTGCATAATGGATAACACAATCAATAACTTCTCCTTCAATGCCTAATTCATTATTCATCATTTCTTTGGAAGTTGATGTTAACTGGGTCACCGCAATACACAAAGGTCGTTTTCCTTGGGCTCCTTGTTCCAATCCTTCAATGGCCGCTTTCATCATATCAATTCCTCCAGCAGCATGCACATTGACAATATCCACACCAAGACTGGCAAGGTTTTTCATTCCACCTTTTACAGTATTTGGAATATCATGTAATTTCAAATCCAAGAAGATTGAATGTCCCAATTCTTTCACTTTTCCGATAATATCCAATCCACACGCATATGTTAATTCCATTCCAATTTTCACCATAACTGGTTGTTCAAAATCTTTTAAAAAAGATAATACTTGTTCCTGATTTGAAAAATCTAAGGCAATAATAGTTTTAGACATGTTTCCAACTCCTTCCAATCGCTTGATGTATATCGTTATACCCATAT
>CADBTK010000045.1 GCA_902797585.1 Erysipelothrix rhusiopathiae | reverse complement strand
CTACAAAAGAAATGGAAGGAAATTATCCGATAGAAAGGAGCCTTTATGCCACCACGACCAGGATTTAGACCCGGCGGATCGATGTTTTTAAGCGAAGAAGAAAAACAACAAAGACCTACTGTCGACAAAGCATTAATTCTGAGAATCGTTTCGTATTTAAAACCATATACGAAACAATTAATCATTGTCTTTATTGCGATTATGGTTTCATCTGTCTTATCTATTTATCCATCTATTTTGACAGGAAAGATTATTGATGAAGGTTTGATTGGTCGAAATATGGATAAGCTAATCTTTTATATCGTCTTATCTTTGTCGGTGACACTCGCTTCCAATTTAATTGGGGTATTGGAAAGTTATTTAAATGCTTGGATTGCCCAACATATTACATTCGATATGCGAAATCAAATGTATCGTCATCTTCAATCAATGTCGCAACATTTCTTTACCACCAGTCCACAAGGAGAAATCATTACGCGTATGACCAGTGACATTGATGGGGTTAATCATGTCATTGCAGGAACTTTTACGAATATTTTAACCAATACAATTACGCTAATTGTTGCCCTAGTTGCGATGTTTGATAAAAATCCAATCTTAGCTATTGCAGGAATACTCTTTGTTCCTATCTTTACTTTACCCACTCGAAAAGCAGGGCAAACGCGCTGGACAATTACCAAAGAAGCACAAGAGTGTAACGATGAAATGAATTCCATTCTAAATGAAACACTCTCTGTATCGGGACAATTATTAGTTAAGCTATTTAATAAAGAAGAACAAGAATATCAAAAATATAAAGCCATTAATGAAAAGATGATTAGCTTAAATATAAAAGAATCGATGGCAGGTCGTTGGTTTTTTGTGCTCATCAGTACTTTAGCCAGTGTAGGGCCGATGGTACTATACTTTGTCGGTGGAGTTTTGATGATGAAATACAATGCCGATTTAACCGTGGGGGATATTACGGTTATGGTAGCTTTATTATCAAGAATGTATGGACCGGTTAATACATTGTTGTCATTACAAGTGGATTGGATTCGATCTATGGCTATGTTTACCCGTATATTTGAATACTTTGATAAAGAGCCAGATATTCAACAACCAAAAAATCCAATAATTCCAACTACGATTGAAGGAAATATTGGTTTTGATCATGTTTTCTTTCGATACAATGAAGAACGCATGATTTTAAAAGATATCAATTTCCAATTAAAAAGTGGGCATTCTCTAGCAATTGTTGGACCATCGGGTTCAGGAAAAAGTACGATTGTGAATTTGATTCCACGCCTGTATGATGTCACGGATGGAAAAGTAACATTTGATGGCATCGATGTTAGAGATTGGGACTTGGAAACATTACGAAGTGAAGTCGGAATTGTCAGTCAAGAAACATATTTATTTAATGGAACCATTCGTGAAAATTTATTGTATGCTAAACCTAATGCGACACAAGAAGAAATGGAGATAGCTTGTAAAAAAGCCAATATTCATTCTTTTATTACAAGTTTAGAACATGGATATGATACAGAAGTTGGAAATCGTGGTTTAAAATTATCAGGTGGGGAAAAACAAAGACTGTCCATTGCGCGTGTATTATTAAAAGATCCTTGGATTTTAATTTTTGATGAGGCAACTTCTGCGCTAGATTCAATTAGTGAAAAAGCCATTCAAGAGGCAATTGAACCATTGATGGAAGAAAGAACTTCTTTATTAATTGCCCATCGTTTATCCACTATCTTGAAAGCCGATGAAATATTGGTAGTAGAAGATGGACGAATTGTGGAAAGAGGAACGCACCAAAGTTTATTGGCGCAAAATGGAGCATATACTGAGTTATACAATACACAATTTAAGGTAGAACAAACCAACAGGTAGAAAGGAGAGTGTATGTTTGCCGCAACAAAAGAAGCGAAAGTATTACGAGATCCTATTCATGGATACATTCATGTGAATTACCAAGTTATTTGGGATTGTATCAATAGTAGCGAGATGCAAAGACTTCGTAGAATTCACCAATTGGGTGGAGTTTATCAAATTTATCATACGGCGGAACACTCTCGTTTTTCGCATAGTTTGGGAGTTTATGAAATTGTACGTCGAATGGTGGAAGAAGTGGAAGATCTTCGCCAACGCTTAAGTGAAGAAGAAAAAATTCAAGTGATGTGTGCAGGGTTATTGCACGATTGTGGGCATGGACCTTTTTCTCATTTCTTTGAAAATGAACAAACGATTTCTCATGAAGAAAGAACTATGCGTTTAATTCTTGATCCGAAAACCGAAATCAATCAAGCATTAACAAAAGAAAGTTCGGATTTACCTTTAAAAGTTGTATCGGTTCTACAAGGGAAACATGAAAATACCATGTTGCATCAAATGATATCTTCTCAATTGGATGCCGATCGCATGGATTATTTATTGCGCGATGCATATGAAACAGGAACGAGTTATGGAACTTTTGATATTGAGAGAATCTTACGTACAATGCGAGTAGAAAATAATACATTATGTATGAAAGAAAGTGGGATGCATTCAGTCGAAGACTATATCATGGCCCGTTATCATATGTACTGGCAAGTCTATCTGCATCCAGATGTAAAAGCATATGAACTATTGATTCATTCTTTCTTTAAACGTATTTGGGATATAGATAATAAAGAAGATTTAGGAATCTTTTCTACATTAAAGAAAGAAATGGACAATCAAGAGTTTTTAAGATGGGATGAGACTGTGATGGGATATGGGTTTCATCAAGCTTTAGAGTCCAATGATCCAATTTTAGCCGATTTGGCTGATCGGATTTTGAATCGTCATTTGTTTGAATGGATTGAACAGCCTAGCGATGAACAAATCGAACAAGTACGCAATCAGTTGACAAACCAAGAAAAATTATTAGAGTATTATTATCACGAAAACCAAAGCCAAGAAAGTGCCTATATGCCTTATAAAGAAGCGGATGAACCGATTTGGATTGTGCGTAAAAACGGGCAATTAAACAGTCTATCCACATGTAGTGAAATCGTAAAAGCATTATTACGAATGGAAACAAAATCTAGTTTGCGAATCTACTTTGGATAGAAGGGTTGTCAAAGTCTTTCAATCTATGGTATTATTCCTTGGCTATGATAGTTCAAATCACCTTAAAAGATATGAATTCCTTAAATGTGATATACAACGGTCCAGCCGATGTTGAACTCATCCCGAATGGTCGTAAAATTACATTTAAAGATAATACATATGAATATACATGGAATGTATATGAAAAAGGGATGGTAGTTCGTTCGCGCTCGGAAATAGATGTGAACTTAACTTTTAAAGAACAAACAAAAACCAAAGGTCGCATTGACTCAGAGTTTGGGCGAATGGATGTACATACACATACACATGCATATTACCAAGATGAAACACGTGTGGAGATTAAGTATGACTTAATCCAAGAAGAAGCGATTCAAGCGTTTCATTTTATATTAGAAATAGAACAGGAGATTCTTCATGAAATCCATTGAAACAGAATTAAAAGAGATCATTCAAGAAGGGGTTCAAAAAGCCTTTGATTTATCTTTGGATGTAGCAGATATAGTGATTGAAACACCAAAGAACAAGGATCATGGGGATTTTTCTACCAATGTCGCAATGCAGTTGACACGTCAATTGAAAAGAAATCCACGGGAAATTGCCACAGAATTGATTGAACAATTGGATAGTGATCAAATTACATCTGCAGAAATTGCAGGTCCTGGATTTATCAACTTTATCTTATCGAAAACTCGGTTTAGTGAAGTTGTTCAACAAATTTTAGAACAAAAAGAAAACTATGGGCAACAACCAGATAACCATATCAAAGTAAATTTGGAATAT
>CADBTK010000044.1 GCA_902797585.1 Erysipelothrix rhusiopathiae | reverse complement strand
GGAATTGGAACCGGAGGAACCATTACAGGAATTGGTAACGTATTAAAAAAAGCCAATCCAAATATTGAGATTTGGGCTGTCGAACCAGAAAATGCTGCCATTTTAGCAGGTGGTTCAATTGGCACACATATTCAAATGGGTATTGGAGATGGAATCATTCCTCCTATCTTGGATCAATCGGTGATTGATTCCATTCACATCGTCCAAGATGATATAGCGTTACAAACAGCCAAAGATCTAGCGAAAAAAGAAGGAATTCTTTGTGGAATTTCGAGTGGAACCAATGTGGCAGCTGCCATTGAATTATCTAAAAAATTAGGAAAAGGAAAAACGGTAGTAACCATTTGTCCAGATACAGCAGAACGCTATTTTTCCACTCCTTTGTTTGAAGACTAAATGAAGCCGAGTACTACTCGACTTCTTTTTTCAATTCTTTCTTCCAGTTTTTCTCATTTAATATCGTGACATAACCTTTTAACGATTGGGCTTTTTGAGCCAACATTCGACAATGTTGATTTACATAAATAGAACAATCGTATTTGGCATTTTTAGCTTCTTGCACCATATTGGCTGCCGCACTATTTCCATCTAGCGCCAATAATATAGAATCTCTTTGTTTAAAGACCTCATACGCAACACTTTTATATAATCCCATAGACACCGGTTCAATCGAGACGCGAATCTTTACATCGCGCTTTTTCAAACGTTGAATACTCTGTTGGTCTAATACTGAAGGAACAAACGCATAAATATCAAATCTTCCTTTATTCTCTTTTAATAAATACCCTTCGTATCCATTCAAACGATGACCAATCACAAAGACTGTCTTTTTAGGATCTTTATGTTCCAACAACCAAGAAATCATCTCTTTCATATCTTTAGTAGGTTTAGTCGTATGCGTATCATTATTAAAACTTCCTCCCACCAAAACAATGACTTCTTTATTTCTTGGTAATTGTTCAATTTGATTTTCAAAGACTTCACTAGCCAAGAAATGAGATGAATCAAATGGAGAGACATAACCATCCAATTGACTGGTATCAATCCTTTTCTGCAAAGCACTTTCAATATTGACATACTTAGGGAAATGGGTCATTTTCTTTTCGAATGCTTCTAGACTTTTCTCATAAACGAGTTGATCACATTTTTTCATCGCAACCATTTCTTCATATGTTAACCCCAGCATTTTTTCTAATGATAATTGTTCATCAATCGAATCCGTTCCATATAAAGCACCTCCATCTGTCCCTTGAACACACAATAAGTTGTGTTTTAAATACAGGCGCAATGGATGATTATCCATTTGACTTAAGTTATTCAAACGAACATTGGAAGTGATTTGAAACTCTAATACTGCTCTAGTCTTTTTTAATAGTTGAATCAATTCCTTTCCCTTAGAAGAGTTTAGGTTGGCGGTATATAATCCGTGTCCTATTCGTAGATGTGGCATTTTTTGATTGGGTGCTAAGGCTTGTTGGATCATATGAATGGAATGATAAACATTATCTCGTAAGGAGTCATTTTCTCCTGCATGAATACGAATCACAAAATCTTGATTCAACCTTGCGATTTTGACCAATTGATTAACCACATATTCAATTTGACGAATATCATTAATCTCTTCTCCGACAATATCACTTCCTGCCACATATGGATCATGGGCAATGGCTTGAATCACTTTTAAATTCTCTTCAAAATAATCTCCAGATACAACATTATCTCGAACAATGGTTAAAGGGATTCGACGAATCGCTGCTAGAAAGCGTAAAAGTACTCCCGTTTCTTTAATAATAGTTGGCATGACTTCATGCACTTGCGCCAACATTGACGCTGCTCCTTCTTTCTTTGTCAAAGTCGTATCACTAATCTCTGCATATTGAATTCCTTGACGTTGATAGTAGCGGGCAATCCATAATAATTTATTTTGAAATAATGTATTCTTTTTATACACAGGATGGTTTTGGTCATCCAACATTTGTAAGTAGGCACATCCTACATTGGTATCAGCTAGACGAAGCGCTTTTTCTCTTTTCTCTTTTTTAGTTAAAGAAATACGTTTTGTACAAGTTACACCTTTTGCGAATACATAACGATATAAATATACTTTTTCTAAGTTGGTAAATACAGCTTGTCCATCTTTCATCACCGATAAACTAGCACGAATCTTGGCAATGTTTCTTCCCGCCGCTGAAGGATAATTTAAGATCAAATCCGCAAAATTAATATATGTATGATCATCTATTTTTCGTGTTAAATATTTCCCTTTTAAAGGCGAATCTTTATATTCTTTTTCTACTTTTCTTCTTTGTGATTCCAAACGTTTTTTCTGAATCGCGCTGACTTCTAACTTTAGTTTTTTTACATAATATAGTGGATAACGAATCTCATGAAAAATCCCTAACGCAATTAATAAGTCTGGATGTAAATTCGCATTCATATGAGTATGTAAATCGGTACGGAATTTACACTCTTGGTGAATATAAGTTTTGACAATCGTCTTTTGAATATCTAAGGTATAATTTTTTGTCTGCGACATTAGTGTTTTAGAAATGGAAGGAATGGAAGCTTTCATTTCTACTTGACCATTCGACGAAATATTAGCAACCTTCGTATTTCCTAAACGAAAGATATAAATGCTCCGATTATATCCATCGATATAACAAGGAACTTTCCCTTTAATGACCTTTAACCCTTTTTTATCATTAGATAATGGCAACTTGCATAAGCGCGCTAAATTTGTGATTAAGTTTCCAGTTTTATGGTTGGGCGTGGATAAGACATAGTGCATCTGTTCTTTTTTCATATACAAATCCACAATCATATCTTTTTCTTTGTCTAAATAAAAACGATTTAACCATTCCATAACCCATACCTCTTTAATATTTCATTCATAATAACACTCTCATTGTTTTTATAAAAGAAAATGAAAGAAGATTTGATAATAAAAAAACCAACATTTCTGTTGGCTTATTGAACCTTTCTAAAAAAGAAAAGATTCCATTTTTATTTTTTATTCTTTCGAATGGTTTTTAAGATCATAGGAAATAAAGCGATAGCTACACCTACAAATAGTAAATACATATATAATGGACTCATATTCAATACTCTCTTTCTTATGACATTCTTTTATATAAGTAGTTTCCTAACATTTGCACAGCTTGTACAAATACGATTAAGATCACACTACAAATAACCAAATAGTCTAATTGATACATTTGGTATCCATAACGGATAGCAACATCCCCGATACCTCCTCCACCAACAGTACCAGCCATGGCAGAGTATCCCACTAAACTAATGATCAATAAAACAACCCCATTCAACATGCGTGGTAAAGATTCCTTTAAGTATACACGCATTAGAATTTGTAAATCACTGGCTCCAAAAGAACGAGCTGCTTCAATGACACCTGGATCTGTTTCACGAAGGCTTGTTTCAAAGACACGTGCAATATAAGGAATGGCCGAAATTGTCAAAGGAACAATGGCAGCTGTGGTACCAATGGCTTTTCCAACAATAGCTCGTGTAAATGGAATTAGTATAACCAATAAAATTATGAATGGGAAAGAACGAAATACGTTCACAATTAAACTCAATACTTCATATACTGGCTTATTGGGCTTTAGACCATCCGGCGCTGTTAGAGTTAAGATAATGGCAGGAATAAAACCTAAGATGACAGATAATAATGTTGACCAAAAGACCATATATAAAGTTTGACTAGCGGCCGTTAAAATAATCTCTTGCATCCTATAGCACCTCCCATCCTACTTCTTTTTCATCCAGGAATTGACATACTCTATCTTTGTCTTTTTCTTCAATATTGATTACTAAAGATCCATATACATTGTGTCTAAAATCTTCCAATTTCCCCCAAACAATACCTACATTCATATCCAATTCTCTAGACATTGTAGAAATGATTGGTTCATCATTATTAGAATCGGTAAAGAACAATTGAATATTGACTCCTTTTTCTGGCAACAAAGTACTTTCTTCTTGAAGGAATGCCTTAACATCTTTATTAGGTTTGACAAAGAGTTCTTCTGGTTTTCCTTGGGCAATCATTTGCCCATCTTTTAGAAATGCCACCCGTTGACATATTTGTTTCACGACTTCCATTTGGTGAGT
>CADBTK010000043.1 GCA_902797585.1 Erysipelothrix rhusiopathiae | reverse complement strand
TGTCGAAAGTACTTTGGCTCAGATTTATAAAAGAAAAGATGGCGATACCTATAAAGGAGGACCAGCTTACTATATTGAAACGGCATTACATTCAAGAAAACTAGGAATTGTTTTTGCAATTTCATTAATTGCGACATTTGCATTTGGATTTAATGGATTGCAAGCCTACAACATTGTTTCATCCTTTGAATATTATGCGGCTGGTTCATCAAATAGTATGATTCCATTTATTGTTGGAACCATTCTATTTGTATTATCTCTTACGCTATTCTATGCGGGAACAGAAAAGATTGGTTGGCTTTCTTCCATCTTAGTACCAGTAATGGCGGGATTGTATATTATCCTAGGTTTATTGATTATCGTATTAAACTTCTCAGAGATTCCAGCAGTGTTTGGATTAATCATGCGTTCGGCTTTTGATTTCAAAGCTATCTTTGGTGCCTTTACAGGATCTTGTATGGTACTGGGAATTAAACGAGGGCTATTCTCTAATGAAGCTGGGATGGGGTCTGCGCCAAATGCTTCGGCGTCTGCAGAAGTTTCTCATCCAGTCAAACAAGGATTGGCACAAATTATCTCTGTTTATATTGATACATTATTGATCTGTTCTACAAGTGTATTTATCATTTTATTAACTGGTGTATATAAAACAGATTCGACTTTATCAGGAATGCCTTTGATTCAACAATCGGCCGCTAGTCAATTTGGGCCAATAGCGATTCATATCATTACAGTAGCTGTATGTTTGTTCTCATTTACATCTATTATTGGAAACTACTTCTATGCAGAAGCTAATATTCGTTTTATCAGCAAAGATAAAACGTTGTTGCATATCTTTAGAATTGCAGCAGCTGTTATGGTCTTTGTTGGGGCACAAAGTAATATTGACTTAGCTTGGAGTTTAGCAGATGTATTGATGGGACTTGAAGCAGTTGTAAATATTATTGCGATATTATTCTTATCAAGAATTGCGATAGCGGCATTGAAAGATTATGAAGAACAAAAAGCACAAGGGCTAGATCCTGTATTCTATGAAGACAATATCGGAATTAATGATACCGATGTATGGAAAAGAAAATAAAGAAACACGAAGAGGTAGAGTAATATTTCTATCTCTTTTTTATTAGTTTTACTACATTTAGAAAAAGGCAAAATAAGGGGTTGAAACCATAATATTTTTGTGATAACATTCTATGGCACTGCGTAGAAGTGCGAGGTTGCTGACCCACTGAGAGCCGTTGTCTAGGGAGTCAGGTAATTCGCATGGAGCATGTTTATCTAGAATAAACGAAAGGAGATTACAATGGCAAAAGAAACTATTAGAATTCGCCTTAAGGCGTATGAGCACCGCATCTTAGATGAAAGTGCTAAAAAAATCGTCGAAACAGCGACGAAACACGGAGCTAAAAAGATTGTTGGTCCCGTGCCGTTACCAACGGAAAAACAAGTCGTAACAATCTTACGTGCGGTACACAAGTACAAAGATTCACGTGAGCAATTTGAGATTCGTACGCATAAGCGTTTGATTGAGATTGTTGCACCATCAAAAGAAACTATTGACTCATTACAACGAGTAGATCTTCCAAGTGGTGTCGACTTCGAAATTAAACTTTAATGGAGGTGTCGGAAATGAAAGGACTATTAGGAAGAAAAATCGGTATGACTCAAGTCTTCACAACTGATGGTGACTTGATTCCAGTAACAGTGATTGAAGCAACTCCGAACGTAGTATTACAAGTTAAGACTGCGGAATCAGACGGATACAACGCTGTTCAATTAGGATTTGAAGAAATTAAAGAAAAACGTTCAACAAAAGCAGTTGTTGGACACTGTAAAAAAGCAAACACTTCTCCAAAACGTTTCATCCGTGAAGTACGTGATGCTGACATGGAAGTACAAGTTGGAGACTTAGTTAAAGTAGACATCTTTGAAGCAGGAGAAACTGTGGATGTTATTGGAACTAGTAAAGGAAAAGGATACCAAGGGACGATTGTTCGTAACAATGCGCACATGGGACCTCGTTCTCACGGTTCTATGCACCACCGTCACATTGGTTCATTAGCAACTAACGGGATTACTTCTCGTCAAGGACGCATTATGAAAGGTACAGTTATGGCTGGTCAAGAAGGTGGATACCGTACGACAAACCAAAACTTAACAATCATTAAAGTAGATGTTGAAAACAACTACGTATTAGTAAAAGGAAATGTTCCTGGACCTAAAAAAGGATTTGTAATGATCCGTACTGCTAAAACTAGCAAAGGGAACAAAGCGCCGGTTGAATTAGTAAACTACGCTAAAGAAGCACCGGTTGAAGAAGTACAAAGTGAGGAGGTTCAATAATGGCTAAGATCGATGTATTAGACCAAATGGGTAAAGTGGTTGATTCCATCGAATTAAACGATGAAGTATTCGGTATTGAACCACACCAACAAGCGTTATATGACGTATTGGTTATGCAAGCTGCTGGTAAACGTCAAGGAACATCTAAAACAAAAGGACGTTCTGAAGTACGTGGTGGTGGACGTAAACCATACCGTCAAAAAGGAACTGGACGTGCTCGTCAAGGTTCTATCCGTGCCCCTCAATGGGTAGGTGGTGGAACTGTATTCGGTGCCGTACCACGTGATTACCACTATCGTGTAAACAAAAAGATTCGTCGTTTGGCGTTAAAATCAGCGTTGAGTGCAAAAGTAGCTGATACAGCATTCAATGTAGTTAACCAATTCGACATTAAAGAACCAAAAACAAAAACATTCGTTTCTATTATGGAAGCTTTGAAATCCCCACGTAAAACATTATTCGTGGTAGGAAACGAAGAAGATGCAACAAATGCAGTATTGTCTGCACGTAACATCCCAGGTGTCAAAATGTTGCCAGCTCGCGGAATCAACGTGTATGACTTAGTCAACGCTAGTTGCGTTGTTATGACAAGCACTGCCGTAAAAGAAGTTGAGGAGGCATTGGCATAATGAAAGACTATAGAGACATTATTATCCGCCCAATCATCACTGAAAAAAGTATGAAAGAAATGGCAGAAAACAACAAAGTGACTTTCGAAGTTGCGAAAGACGCAAACAAAGTTGAAGTTAAAAAAGCTGTTGAATCAATCTTCAACGTACACGTTGTCAAAGTAAACATGGCTAACGTAAAACCAAAGAAAACTCGTATGGGTCGCTACTACGGAATGACAAATGCCGTACATAAAGCAATTGTTAAATTAGCTGAAGGTGAATCCATCGATTTATTTGGAGAACAAGAATAATCAGGGAGAAGACGCTATTTCCTGAATAAATATTGCGAATAGGAGGAAGAAAAAAGTTTATGCCAATTAAAACGTATAAACCAACGACACCAGGACGTCGTGGCATGACAACTTTGACTTTTGAAGAAATTACTGCTTCAAAACCAGAAAAAAGTTTGTTAGCACCGAAAAAGTCTAAAGGTGGACGTAACAACACAGGACGTATCACAACACGTCATCAAGGGTCAGGTCATAAAAAGACTTACCGTATTATCGATTTCAAACGTAACAAAGATGGAATTCCTGCAAAGGTTTCAACTATTGAATACGATCCAAACCGTACAGCTAACATCGCATTGTTAACTTACGCAGATGGAGAAAAACGTTACATCATTGCTCCAGAAGGATTACAAGTTGGAAACAAAGTAATCTCTGATGTTGAAGCTGACATTCGTGTTGGTAACGCAATGGAATTACGCAACATGCCTGAAGGTACAGTTGTTCACAACGTTGAATTAAAACCTGGTAAAGGTGGACAAATGGCACGTAGTGCTGGATGTTCAGCTCAAATCTTAGGGATTGAAGAAAAATACGTAATCTTACGATTAACTTCTGGGGAAGTTCGTCGAGTATTATCTAACTGTCGTGCAACAGTTGGTTCTGTAGGAAACTCTGATTACAACTTGGTTAACTACGGAAAAGCTGGTCGTAACCGTTGGAGAGGTATTCGCCCAACAGTTCGTGGTTCTGTTATGAACCCTAACGATCACCCTCATGGTGGTGGGGAAGGACGTACACCAATTGGTCGTAAGTCTCCAATGACACCTTGGGGTAAAAAAGCATTGGGTGTTAAAACTCGTAAATCTAAGAAAGCTAGCGATAAATTAATCGTTCGCCGTCGTAACGGTAAATAGTAAAGGAGGAAAAAAGACATGAGTCGTAGTTTGAAAAAAGGACCTTTCTGTGATGACCATTTAATGAAAAAAGTAGAAGCATTAAATGAAAGCGGAAAGAAAGAAGTCATTAAAACTTGGAGTCGTCGTTCTACTATTTTCCCTAACTTTGTTGAGCACACATTTGCCGTTTACAACGGGAAAGAACACGTGCCAGTATACGTGACTGAAGATATGGTTGGTCACAAATTAGGTGAATTCGTAATGACGAGAAAATACACTGGTCACGGAAAAGATGACAAGAGAGCGTAATGGGAGGTAAGAATATGGAAGTTAAAGCTACAGCGAAAACACTGCGCATTCAACCTCGTAAAGCGCGTCTAGTCTTAGACTTGATCCGTGGAAAAGGTGTTGAAGAAGCAGAAGCAATTTGTAAATTTACTCCTAACAAAGGAGGATACATGGTAGGGAAAGTATTACACTCTGCCATCAGCAATGCAGTAAACAACAATGATTTAGATGAAAGCAAGTTATATGTTAAAGCTTGCTGGGCAGATGAAGGTATTACGTTGAAACGTTACATGCCTCGTGCCAAAGGGTCTGCAAGCCCTATTATGAAACGTACAAGCCACATTACAGTTGTAGTGGCTGAGAAAGAGTAAGGAGGTCAGCTATGGGACAAAAAGTAAATCCTGTCGGAATGCGTGTAGGGATCATTCGTGATTGGCAATCTCGCTGGTATGCAAATGATCGTGATTACGGAACTACATTAATTGAAGATGTTAAAATCCGTGAATTCATTGAAAACTACTACAAAAAATTAGCAGAAAAAGCGGCTGACCAACGTAAAGCCGATGCACAAATCTCTCGTATTGAGATTGAACGTAGTGCGAAAGTGATCACAATCATCGTTCGTACTGGACGTCCAGGTGTATTGATTGGTCAAGAAGGAAAATCTATTTCTGGATTGAAAGAAGCGTTAGAAAAACAATTAAACAAAGGTGTTGATAAAAAGAACAAAAAATCTGTTCAAATCAACGCAGTTGAAGTTGCAAACCCTAACTTAGATGCTCGTTTAGTAGCTCGTTGGATTGCCAACGAATTAGAAGCTCGTCGTAGTTTCCGTGCTACTCAAAAGAAAGCAATCCAAAACACAATGCGTTCTGGAGCAAAAGGAATTAAAACTGCTGTTTCTGGACGTTTAGGTGGAGCTGATATGGCTCGTACAGAAGGATATAGTGAAGGAGTTGTTCCTTTGCATACACTTCGTAGTGACATTGACTACGCTCACGAAGAAGCAGCGACTCAATATGGTCGTTTAGGTGTAAAAGTTTGGATCTGTCGTGGAGAAGTATTACCTGGTGAAATGGTTAAAGAACCAGAAGCACCAAAACAACGTCCACGTCGTAACAACAACCGTCGTCCAAACAACCGTCGTGGAGGTAACGACAACCGTAACCCACGTGCGGCAGCTCCTAAAGCAGCAGCTGCTCCAGCAGCTGAAGAAAAAGGAGGAAACGAATAATGTTGATGCCTAAAAGAACAAAGTATCGTCGTCCACACCGCTTAAAATACGAAGGACGTAGTAAAGCAGGACGTTGTATTGACTTTGGTGAATTCGGATTAGTTGCCGAAAGCGGTGACTACATTAGTAACCGTCAAATCGAGGCAGCTCGTGTTGCCATGACTCGTTATATGAAACGTGGAGGAAAAGTATGGATTCGTATTTTCCCTCACATGGCTCGTACTAAGAAACCTCTAGAAGTTCGTATGGGTTCTGGTAAGGGTGCTCCTGAAGGATGGGTTGCTGTTGTACAACCTGGTCGAGTATTATTCGAAGTTGCAGGTGTTTCAGAAGAAGTTGCTCGTGAAGCGCTTCGTTTGGCTAGCCACAAACTTCCAGTAAAAACTCGTTTTGCTAGAAAAGGAGAAGTAGAATAATGTTAGCTAAAGACATTCGTGAAAAATCAGTAGAAGAATTAAATGCTGAAATCAGCGTGCTTAAAGAAGAATTATTCAACCTTCGTTTCCAGCAAGCGACAGGACAATTGGAAAACACAGCACGTTTGAAAACTGTTAAAAAAGATATTGCACGTATTAAAACTGTATTAACTGAGCGTGAAAACGCTGGTCAAGAATAGGAGGGTCATTTGATGGAAAGAAATAACCGTAAAGTATATCGTGGAACTGTTGTTTCAAACGCAATGGACAAAACGATCACTGTAAAAGTTGAAACGAAAAAAATGCACCCTTTATATGGAAAGCGTGTAGAATATTCGAAAAAATTTAAAGCACATGACGAAAACAACGAAGCAAACGTTGGAGATATCGTAACAATTATGGAAACTCGTCCATTATCTGCTACAAAACGTTTCCGCTTAGTTGAAATCGTTCAAAAGGCTCAAGTATAAGACAGGAGGACCTAGACAATGATTCAAAATGAAAGTCGTCTACGCGTCGCTGACAACACCGGAGCTCGTGAAGTATTAGTTATCCGTTGTTTAGGTGGGAGCGTTAGAAAAAATGCAAATATCGGTGATGTCGTTGTTTGTACTGTAAAACAGGCAACTCCTGGTGGAGCCGTTAAAAAAGGTGAAGTAGTTAAGGGAGTTGTAGTTCGTACAAAATACGGATTGCACCGTAAAAATGGAACATACATCAGCTTTGATGACAACGCTGTTGTATTAATTAAAGATGATCAAACGCCAAGAGGAACTCGTATCTTCGGACCTGTTGCCCGTGAATTACGTGACAAAGGTTACATGAAGATCGTATCTTTGGCTCCGGAAGTACTATAGGAGGTGTGCCACAGTGAGAATAAAACAAGGTGATACAGTAAAAGTTATTACAGGTGCTTACAAAGGCACAATTGGTGAAGTTAAAAAAGCTTTCCCCAAAGAAGATAAAGTTATCGTCGAAGGCGTTAACATGGTAAAAAAACACAACAAACCAACTCAAATGAACCCTGAAGGGGGAATTGAAGAAAAAGAAGCTAAAATCCACGTTTCTAATGTTATGTTGTACGATTCTAAGAAAAAGGTAGCTAGTCGTGTTGGTTACCAAGTAAAAGAATCTAAAGATGGTAAAAAAGAAAAAGTACGCGTCTTGAAAAAGACTGGTGCGGAAGTGAAGTAGGAGGGTGAGTATGAATCGTTTACAAGAAAAATACAACAATGAAGTAGTCCCTCAATTGATGAAACAATTTGAATACAAATCAATCATGGAAGTACCAAAAATTGAAAAAATTGTAGTCAACATCGGTGTTGGGGACGCTATTACAAACTCCAAATTATTGGATGAAGCTGTTGAAGAATTAGCAGCTATTACTGGACAAGCTCCAGTTGTTACAAAAGCAAAAAAATCAATTGCGAACTTCAAATTGCGTGAAGGTATGCCAATTGGTTGTAAAGTAACATTACGTTCTGAAAAAATGTACGACTTCATGGATAAATTAGTGAACATTTCACTTCCACGTGTACGTGACTTCCGTGGAGTAAGCGACACAAGTTTCGACGGTCGTGGAAACTACACATTAGGTGTTAAAGAACAAATCATCTTCCCAGAAATCGACTTCGATAAAGTTAACCGTAGCCGTGGGATGGATGTAGTAATCGTTACAACAGCAAAAACGAACGAAGAATCAAAGGCATTGTTAGAAGCAATGGGAATGCCTTTCAAAAAGTAGGAGGATGATGAAAAATGGCAAAAAAAGCAATGATCAATAAACAACAACGTCCTCAGAAATTTAAAGTTCGTGAGTACACACGTTGTGAGCGTTGTGGGCGTCCACACGCTGTATTAAGAAAATACAAAATCTGCCGTATCTGTTTCAGAGAATTGGCTTACAAAGGTCAAATTCCTGGAGTCAGAAAGGCTAGTTGGTAAGGAGGCATATACGTATGATTATGACAGATCCAATTGCAGACATGCTTACACGTATTCGTAATGCATTGCAACAAAAACATGAAACAGTTAGTATGCCAGCAAGTAAAGAAAAAGCCTCTATCGCTCAAATCTTAAAAGATGAAGGATTCATCACAGATTTCAGTGTTGAGGGAGATGTCAAAAAGACAATGACAGTAACATTGAAATACACTGAAGAAGGACAAAAAGTAATTTCTGGACTTCGTCGTATTTCAAAACCTGGTCTTCGTGTATATGCACCTGCAAATGAATTGCCTCGTGTATTAAACGGATTAGGTGTTGCGATCATCTCTACTAGCAATGGTATGATGACTGATCGTCAAGCTAGAAAACAACACGTTGGTGGCGAAGTCGTTGCCTACGTTTGGTAAAAATTAGGAGGAAAAGAAATGTCACGTATCGGGAATAAACTGATTACCATTCCTTCCGGTGTTACAATTGAAGTAAAGGAAGGCAATGAGGTGACTGTAAAAGGTCCTAAAGGATCTTTGACTCGCAAATTCTCTCCATTGATGGAAATCAAGGAAGATGCAGGAGTTGTCACCGTAGTTCGTCCGAATGACGAAAAACACACAAAACAACTTCACGGTACAACTCGTGCTTTGTTAAACAACATGGTTGTAGGTGTATCTGAAGGATATGTTAAAGAATTGGAATTAGTTGGTATCGGGTTCCGTGCTAACATCCAAGGTAAAAAATTATCTATGCAAGTTGGATACTCTCACCCAAGTGAGTTAGAAGTTCCAGAAGGATTGACTGTTGAATGTACAAGTCAAACAGATATTAAAGTAAGCGGAATTGACAAACAACAAGTTGGTGAATTCGCTGCAAACATTCGTGCCGTACGTAAACCAGAACCATACAAAGGTAAAGGTATTCGTTACAAAGGTGAGCACATCCGTCGTAAAGAAGGTAAGACGGCTGGTGCAAAAGGTTAGGAGAAGGGAGTAAGAACACATGATTAATAAAACATCACGTAATGCGGAAAGAATCCGTCGTCACAAACGTGTACGTACAAAAATCAGCGGTACTCCTGAAACTCCACGCTTGAATGTATTCAGAAGTAACGCTAACATCCACGTTCAAATTATCGATGATACAACTGGGAACACTTTAGTAAGTGCATCTAGTGTTGAAATGAAAATGGAAAATGGTGGAAATGTAGAAGCTGCTCGTTTGGTTGGTCAAGAGATTGCAAAACGCGCAAAAGACAAAAAAATTACAAAAGTAGTATTCGACCGTGGAGGATACATCTACACTGGTCGTGTGAAAGCTTTAGCTGAGGCCGCTCGTGAAGCTGGCCTAGAGTTTTAGGAGGTCGCAATTATGGCAATGGAAAGAAAACCAAGACGAGACCAAAAAGAATTTGAAGAACAAGTCGTTGCGATTAACCGTGTAACAAAAGTAGTTAAAGGGGGACGTCGTTTCCGTTTCTCTGCTTTAGTTGTTATTGGTGATCGTAAAGGACGTGTAGGAATGGGAACAGGGAAAGCAAACGAAGTACCTGATGCTATTCGTAAAGCAGTAGATGACGCTAAGAAAAACATGTTTACAGTACCTATTACTGGAACTACAATTCCTCATGAAATTGTAGGACGTTACGGAGCTGGTTCTGTATTCATGCGCCCAGCTGCAGAAGGTACTGGTATTAGTGCCGGTGGACCTGCTCGTGCCGTATTGGAATTAGCAGGAATCACAGATATCTTGACTAAATGTTTAGGATCAAGAACAAAAATCAACGTTGTACGTGCAACTGTTGAAGGGTTAAAAAACTTAAGAACAGTTGATCAAGTTGCAGCGATTCGTGGTAAGAAACCAGAAGAAATTCGCGGTTAGGAGGAAAAATTGATGAAATTACATGAAATGAGTCAAACCGTATCTCGTAAGAGTCGTAACCGCGTTGGACGTGGACCTGGAAGCGGAAACGGAAAAACAAGTGGACGCGGACAAAAAGGTCAAAAGTCTAGAAGCGGTGGATCAATCCGTTTAGGATTTGAAGGGGGACAAACTACTTTAGCAAGACGTTTGCCAAAACGTGGTTTTACCAACTTCAACCGTAAAGAATATGCAATTGTTAATGTGGAAACATTGAACAAATATGACGATGGAACTGTTGTTAACGCTGCTCTATTATTAGAAGATCGTGTAATTCGTAAAGAATTATGTGGATTGAAAGTATTAGGAGACGGTGAATTAGAAAAGAAATTGACAGTTCAAGCTGCTAAATTCTCAAAAAGTGCTAAAGAAGCAATTGAAAAAGTAGGCGGAACAGTAGAGGTTATCTAACATGGCAGCTTTAGGGTCCATTATTACAAACA
Organism: Erysipelothrix rhusiopathiae; assembly: GCA_902797585.1. Taxonomy (GTDB): domain Bacteria; phylum Bacillota_I; class Bacilli_A; order Erysipelotrichales; family Erysipelotrichaceae; genus RUG14284. The sequence continues at coordinate 2,939 of CADBTK010000043.1, read as the reverse complement.
AAGATATTAGAAATCGTATCTTGTTTACCCTATTTTGCTTTTTTGTCTACCGTTTAGGTTCAGCAATCACAGTGCCTGATGTAAATACATCTGACTTGATTGCTGGGCTTGAGAATAACTCATTATTTGCGATGATTAACCTATTAGGTGGTGGAGGATTGGAACAATTCTCTGTATTCGCATTAGGAGTTACTCCTTACATTACCGCATCCATTATCATGCAATTATTGAGTATGGATGTCATTCCTTCTTTGACTGAGTTATCCAAATCAGGAGCGCAAGGTCGTAAGAAGATTGACAAATATACACGTTACTTGGCTGTTATCTTTGCCTTCGTACAAAGTTTATCTATGGTTTATGGATTCTCCATGACCTACCAAAACTTAATTATCGGAGGAGTTACCATTGTTAAGTTGTTGTATATCGCCACAATCTTTACAGCAGGAAGTATGTTCTTGTTGTGGATTGGGGACCAAATCTCAATGAAGGGAATTGGTAACGGGGTATCCATGGTTATTATGGCTGGGATTGTTGGACGTATGCCTCGACAATTTACAGCAGCCTGGGAATCTTTAGTAAATGGTGATGTACAAAATGGTAAATACTTATTTGCGGCTTATGTATTGATTTATTTATTGATCATTGTATTTGTAGTATTGATTAATACGGCTGAACGTCGTATTCCAATCCAATATACATCAAGTTCAATCGCATTAAGTAAACAATATGAGTCAAACTATTTACCACTAAAAGTCAATTCAGCCAGTGTAATTCCAGTCATCTTTGCATCTAGCTTAATGATGGCACCATTACAAATTGCGACTTTCTTAGGAAAGACTGAATTTGTTGAAAAGGTACAAGGCTGGTTAGGATTACAAACTGTATACTCTTTGTGTATTTATATAGTGTTGATTCTTTTCTTCACTTTCTTCTATACAAAGATGCAGGTAGATCCAGAAAAGTTAGCAGAGAATTTAGGAAAATCCGGTGCATACATTCCAAGTGTTCGTCCGGGAACAGAAACCAAGAAATATGTTAACCATGTACTAACACGTTTAACGTGCTTAGGAGCGGTTGCCTTGGCTTTCATTGCTGTTATGCCACATGTCATGCCAATTATTTGGCCTGAAATGCCTAGTGGTATGGCTTTAGGAGGAACCGGAATGATCATTGTTGTCGGTGTAGCGATAGAAACAGTACGTCAGGTTCAAGGTTTAATCACACAGAAAGCGTATAAAAAGTACTATCAAGACTAAAGTCTAAGGAGAACAAAATGAACATCTTCATTATGGGTGCTCCGGGATCTGGGAAAGGAACTTTCTCAAGCCGTATTAAAGATGAATTCAATTTGAATCACATCTCTACCGGAGACATCTTCCGCTCAAACATCAAAAATGAGACGGAGTTAGGTTTACAAGCAAAAGCCTACACAGAAAAGGGGTTGTTAGTCCCTGATGAAATTACCAATAATATGGTAAAAGATTATTTGAGCCAACTAACTGACAAGAAAAATGGATATTTGTTGGATGGATATCCTAGGACTTTGGATCAAGCCAAAGCGTTCGAAGAATTAACGAAGGGAACCGATTTGGCCGTTGATGTCATCTTAGCAATGGATGTTGCTACTGATGAGTTAACTCGTCGTATTACAGGTCGTCGTACTTGTAAAGAATGTGGAGAAATCTTCAACATATACTCTAAACCTCCAAAAACAGAAGGTGTATGTGATGTATGTGGTGCAGAATTAACTCAACGTAAAGATGACAACGAAGAGTCATTAAAGACTCGTCTATCAGAATATGCGAAAAACACTGAACCAGTTATCGCTTATTATGAAGAAAAAGGTATGGTATCCCACATTGATGCTTCTAAACCAATGGAAGAAATTTGGGAAGAAATTAAAACTGTACTCAACAAGTAAATGCGCTTATTTTAAATAAGCGCTTTGCTTGTTCATTAATATGACCACGTTACTGGTAAAATCCGAATGAGAACCATTCGCATTTTAACGGGAGAATACGTGGCGGAAAGGATTAGAACTATGAAAGTAAGACCATCCGTAAAACCGATGTGCGATAAATGTCGAATCATCCGACGTAAGGGAAGAGTCATGGTAATCTGTGAAAACCCTAAGCACAAACAAAGACAAGGGAACTAAGTAGGAGGAAAGAATGGCACGTATTGCAGGAGTAGATATTCCAAACGATAAGCGTGTAGTAATTTCATTGACATACATCTATGGAATTGGGAAAAGCACAGCGAAACAAGTGTTGGAACAAACAGGAATTAGTGAAGACATCCGAGTAAAAGACTTAGATGACGAACAAATGAATAAAATCCGTAAGGCAATTGATGAGATCAAAGTCGAAGGGGATTTACGAAGAGAAGTACAATTAAACATCAAACGATTGATGGAAATTGGATGTTACCGAGGAATCCGTCATAGACGAGGATTGCCAGTACGCGGACAAAGAACAAAGACAAACGCAAGAACTCGCAAAGGGAAAGCGAAAACAGTTGCGAACAAGAAGAAGTAAGGAGGGTTGAGACATGGCGAAACAAACAAAGACAAGAAAAAGAAGAGTCAAAAAGAATATTGCCCGAGGCTGTGCTCATATCCACTCTACATTTAACAATACAATTGTAACGATCACAGACGAGAATGGGAACGCAGTAGCATGGAGTAGTGCAGGAGCGTTAGGATTCAAAGGATCAAGAAAGAGTACCCCATATGCAGCGCAATTAGCTGGGGAAGCAGCAGGGAAAGCAGCTGCAGAACATGGGATGAAAACAGTATCGGTAGAAATTAAAGGACCGGGGCCAGGACGAGAGGCAGCGGTACGAGCATTACAGGTAGCAGGATTAGACATTACAATGATTAATGATGTTACCCCAATTCCACACAATGGTTGTCGTCCACCAAAACGACCTCGTGGATA
>CADBTK010000042.1 GCA_902797585.1 Erysipelothrix rhusiopathiae | reverse complement strand
CTTGCAAGGGAATCTATTTACAGATTTCATTTTGACTATTGGATTACAATGGGATGATAGATTTGACCAACAAAAAGGGATTTATTCCAATCCTTCTATCGTATTCTCTATTGCGAAGAAAAAACGCTATTTAAATATGGTGGCTAAAATCTTGCCCAATCCTTTGAAAACGAAATGGAAAAGTCTCATCTGGCGATGGTCTTTAAAAGCTTCAAAAGGAAAAAAGGAAACGATTGAAAATAAAGGATTTAGTGCAAAAGAAATAGATGAGTTTAAAAAAAAGTTTGAAGAAGGGAATAAGAAATTAGCCCAAGAGTATTTTGGAAAAGAAGAATTGTTTTAAGAAAGTGGATTCTATCCACTTTTTCATTTATACAATATGATATGATTTAGACATGTCTAGAGTTCATCCATTACTTACAATTGTAATCCCAGCTTATAATGCACAACGATTCATTGATAGATCGATTAATAGTGTACTAAATAATACATTTACTGATTATGAATTGATTCTTATTGATGACGGTTCACATGATGGTACTTTATCAATCATGAAGGAATATGAACAAAACGATGATCGTATTGTTGTTTTTACTCATGAGAATAAAGGGGTTAGTTATTGTCGTAATCTTGGAATAGAAAAGGCAAAAGGGAAGTATCTATGTTTTATAGATGCGGATGATGAAATTGAAACACGAGCATTGGAAGAAAAAATAGCTTGGATGGAAAATGAACAATTGGATTGGATGTATCACAATTGTCGCACCATTGATGATTCCAGTGGAAAAGAAATAGATGATTCCGATATATTTTTCTATTATAGCCAACGAAAAATCTTAACAAGCCAAGATAAAAATGAATTTTTGAATATTTGTTTTAATGGAAAATGGGGACGTGGACTTATGAGCAATGTGTTGGGGATGTATCGAACACAATTGATTCGATCTAACCATTTGTACATTGATGAGACCTTAGCCTATGGAGAAGATCTATTATTCAATTATGACATGCTTCATTATGTAAAAAGATTTGGATATGATCCTCATCCATATTATATTGTTCATCAAATAGATGATTCTTTACAGGATCAAGCTTTAAAAGGGGCAAATAATGATACGGTCTTTTCTTCGTTAGATATATTGGCAAAAAGACGTTCATTCTATAAAGATCCAGTATGTGCTGGATACCAATATTATTTCATGAATAAAATAAAGAATCGATTGTTAGAAAGTACTGCTTCTTTGGGCCTTTTTGAAAGAATGAAGAGAGTAAATACATTAAAAAAAGATATAAAATCTTATCCTGATTTATATCAAGAAATTAAAAATATTTCTAAAGAAAAACAATTGAGTAAAACACTAGATTTATCTACTCGGTTGATGATCTTTTTATGGAAATATGAATTGGTTAGTACCTGGTATATTGTGAAGAAAATTCAAATGATAGTGACGGGAAAATATTAATTTATTCTTTTAAAAATATACAGAAGTTTTACATGAAATTCGTATGACTTAAATATAGGGTTGTTAGAATGAGAACATACTAAAGGTTTAGACATTTTAATAACTCTTTTATTGTGCATCTTTATAGGGCTATCTATTGCCTTTTGATATGATAATAAAGAATAGAGGATTTATTATGACAATATTTGATCTATTAAGTTTGTTCGGTGGGTTGGCCATGTTTTTATATGGAATGCGTCTTATGGGAGATGGATTGAAGGAAAGCTCATCTGGGACATTGAAACACGCCATTGAATATGTGACAGGAAATCAAATAAAAGCCTTTCTGTTAGGACTTTTATTAACAGCAATTATCCAATCTTCCAAAGCAACTATTGTGATTACTTCTGGGTTGGTTGCTGCTGGAATTATTTCTAATCGAAAATCATTGGGAATAGTGGTAGGAGCTAACGTTGGGACTACTGTGACAGGACAAATTATTCGTTTGTTGGATGTGGACTCATCTGCTAGTGGAATCTTACGTTTGTTTACGCCATCTACTTTGGCTCCTTTATCACTAATCATTGGGATTATCTTACTGATGGGGAAAGAATTTAAGAATTCCAAAACAATTGCCAATATTGCGATAGGATTTGGAATTCTATTTACAGGATTATTGACGATGACATCTTCTGTGGATTCTGTGATTCAAAGTGGGATGGCAGAAAACTTATTGACCAGTCTTGGTAATAATCCATTCTTTGGATTTATGACCGGTGGAGTTGTTGCTTTTATTTTACAAAGCGCTTCAGCCAGTGTAGGGATTCTGCAAGCTTTTTCTTCTAGTGGGCAACTAACTTTTAATGCCATATATGCAGTGATTGTCGGGATTTTCATGGGAGATTGTTTGACAACGGGGTTGGTTTGTTCCTTAGGGGCAAAACCGGAAGCGAAACAAGTAGGGGTTTTCAATATTATTTATAATATCGCTAAATGTTTGATGATTCTTATAGGTGTTAGTATTCTACATTGGATGGGAATACTAGATGGATTATGGAATGAAAACGTGAACTCAGGGATTATTGCAGATACAAATACAATCTTTAATTTAGTGGCTGCTATTGGTTTATTCCCATTCTTGATGGTGTTTGAGCAGATAAGTGAACGGATTGTAAAACAACCTGCACAACCAGATAGTTTTATAGAAGATAAGATGGATGGATTGAACCCAGTCTTCTTTGGAACTCCAGCCTTAGCTTTATCAAGTTGTTATGACAGTTTGTCTGCTATTTTTGATTTAGCGCAATCGAATATTTTGGATGCATTAGAAATGATTCGATCCTATGATGAAAAAACGATGCAAACAATTAAGGAAAAAGAAGCAGACATTGATCGAATGAGTGATAAGACTGGAAATTATATGGCTTCTTTAGCGCCAACATTGAAACAAGGTCCAAATACATCCATTTTTAATCAATACTATAAAATGGTAACAGACTTTGAACGTTTGGGAGATTATGCACTTAACTTGTCCGAAACAGCACAAATATTACATGATCGAAAAGCTTCTTTTTCTTCTCAAGCTCTACGCGAATTGGATATTGTACAAGAATTGTTGGAAAAAGAATTGGCTTGTGCGAAAACAGCTTTTCAATCTCGAGATATTGAAGCAGCAATGACCATTGAGCCTATGGAAGAAGTTTTTGATGATTTAGTGGATATTTTATCCAATAATCACTTGGCGCGTCTTTCAAAGGGAGATTGTAATTATATGACAGGAACCAATTACGTAGATGTATTGGGTGATTTGGAAAGAATATCCGACATTTGTTCAAATATTGGATTAGCCATTGTGGCTCGTGTAAAACCGGAATTAGGTGCAGAATCGCATGAATATTCGAATTATTTACATTCCGGAAAAGATGAAGATTTTAATAGACGATACCAAGAAGTGAAAGAGGAATACTTTAAAAAATTGGATGAGATTCTTATAAAATCATAATAAAAACGAAGAGAGGGAATTCTATTCATCTCTTCGCTTTTTTTAAGAAATCATATCACCAATTACAGTAGATACTTCATTGTTGGAAATGATTTGAATGTTATTGATGACAATTAAGTCATCGATTTTCTTTTCTTTACAAAATTTATATGGATCTTCATCAGTATAACGGAAATCCATGACATACACAGTTTCATAATGGTCAACTAAGAATGGCACAAAACAGTTTCCGTAACTTTCTTTTAATACAACACAACTAGATCCATCCTTAATCTTTTTATTTGTGATTTTTGTTAATGGTTGGTCTCCATGTATAAATTGCATATATTGCGAATTCTCATCCCAGAGATCTGGAGACGTAATGACATTTCCATCGTATTTCACTCCATCGCGCCAGAATGTTAGTTTATTGGTTGCCTTTGGGATATATGCGATTACTTTATCTGGATCTTTTTCCATATCCTCTAATTGAAGCTCTGCATAATAACTTCCTAAAAATGGAGAACTCTTTTGTGTTTTATAATAATCCAATTTATGCGCTTTGATTCCTTTTACTTCACAGAATTCTTGGTAGGCATAATAGGCACCTAAAGCGGTCCAATGGTGATCGGTTTTAAAGTATAAATATTCATCACGATGTTTTTTCAATCGTTGGATAGTATCCACTTTTCCGACTTTATCAGAATAAGAATCCATATAGTAATCGATGGCTTTTTCTTGGTCGGAACCTCCTAGTTTATCTTGTAATTTTTTATCTAAAACAATAGAGTTGTTTGGAACTAGGATGGAATAGACTTTCGTTGTACCATCTAATTTCTTGGCACTTTTGTTGATTCCATCGATATATGTATCGGCTGCCTCTTGCGTAAAGTAGTACATACCATAGGCGGCTCCATTCTCTACATATAGACCTTGCATGATTTGGTTTTGCATTTCTTCTTGCATTTGTGTTTGGTCAGGCACTTCTGCTTTTTTCTTTTTTCTTGTTTTTCCTTGTGTTGCTTCATCAGGAATATCATCGCTTTGTGTTTGACCCCCTACCATCATAGTTTGACCTTGAATTCCATAGGTATCTTTTACTTTCGAATTCATAGAGATTAATGTATCTCGTCCTGGATATGTATCAGCATACCAAGTAGATATTTGAGAAAAGTAAGATCCATCTAAAAAGGAAGAAATAGTAAATGAAGGGAAGGTCGTTAATGTCCGTTTTTCAACCGATGAAGTGGTTGGTCGAACAAAGAATAAAGCACCAATAAAACATCCTAATATCATTAGGATAGAAAAAACTAAAACACTGATACGTCGTGATTTTTGTAAAAGGATACGTTTCTTTCGGTTCACAATTTCTCCTTTCTAGAATTGGAAGTATAAGAATGGATTATAACTATCTCCAATTAATGCAAGTACAGCTAATATTAGTAACAATGGAGGAAGAATAACTTCTGTTGCGTTGTAAATGATGAATATTAATTGATTCTTTTTGGCTCCGTAGTGTAGAAGGCTGCGGAAATATTTAGAAATTGGAGTACATGCCAACATGCTAATAGGTAAGAAGAAACAATTGCTCAATAACAAGGATTGTGTACTCATATCAAAGAATCCTTTCACGCCAATTCCAAACAATCCAAATAGAATAGCCATCGCTTCGGACATATTTTCATGACGGAATAATAACCACCCAAAATAGATAACAGAACATGCATATAAGTGTTTGCGTAAGGTTGTCCATTGTTTCATATGGAAGACAAAACGTTCCAAGTATAAGAATATAAAGAAGTATAATCCCCATAAAACATAGTTCCAGTTCGCTCCGTGCCAAAGTCCAGTTAATAACCAAACAATGAACATATTTCGAACAATTAAATGATCAGAACAACGGGAACCTCCTAGGGGAATATAAACATAGTCTCTGAAAAAAGAACCTAATGATATATGCCAACGTCTCCAGAAATCTTGAACACTATCGGCTAGGTAAGGATAGTTAAAGTTTTCCAAATAGTGGAAACCAACCATACGCCCCATACCAATGGCCATATCAGAGTATGCTGAAAAATCTAAATAGATTTGTAAGGAATAGAATAAAAGTCCGAACCATAATCCTACGACGCTTTGAGAATGAATGGCATCCAATCCACTTGGCAATAAAGTATCAGCAACACTGGCACAACCATTAGCAAGCAGTGCTTTTTTAGCTAAACCAATACTGAAGCGACGTACACCATAATAGATATCATTCCAATTGACTTTTCGATGATCTATTTCGTTGGCGACAGTTTCGTAACGGACAATAGGACCGGCAATACATTGGTGAAATAAACTAGAATATAATAATAGTTTCCAAAAATGTTTTTGTGGAGCGACATGTCCACGGTAAACATCAATGACATAAGATAATAATTGGAAAGTATAGAAAGAGATACCGATTGGTAATACGATATTAGGAACTACTTTTGGAAAATTAAAGAGAGCATTTGTGGTTCCGAGTATAAAAGTTGTGTATTTGAAAATAAATAAAAGCCCTAATACAACCAAACATTCTCCAAGCAAGAAAAGCTTCTTATCGCTTTTTTTCTTGTGTTGGTGTATTTGTAGGGCGAAAAACCATGAGGCAAAGGTATCAATTAACAAAAGAAAGATGTAGCGTGGACCCCCCCATGCATAAAATACTAGGGAGAACCCTAGCAATACTTTGTTCTTTTTTTCATCATCTACCAGTAAGTAGACCATCATCTGCAATGCGAAAAACGCAAAGACGAATAATAAGCTTGAAAATACCATAAATTTACCTTTTTTATTCTATCATTTATAGTGATAGAAACAAGATATTGTTTGTCTTTCTGAATAAAAAAATATGGAATTGTGAAAAAAATGACAAAGTGGCACCGTTTTCACTTAGATTACATATTGACACCTAACAAGTTTGTAATATAATGTAAAAAGTTTTTAAAGGATGATCACAGGAGGTGAATTCCATGATCAAGAAAATTGGAGTCCTTACTTCTGGGGGAGATTCGCCAGGAATGAACGCAGCAATTCGTGCTGTTACACGTGTGGCAATTGCCAGAGGAATGGAAGTTTATGGAATCCGACATGGATACAAAGGATTGGTTGATGGAGATATTTTTCCATTGGGAATTGATTCGGTCAGCAGCATTCTAAACCGTGGAGGAACATTTTTAGGAAGTGCCCGTTTAAAAGAATTTGAAGAGTATGAAGTTCGTAAAAAAGCTGTTGAAGTTCTAGAACAATACGGGATTGAAGCACTTGTTACCATTGGTGGAGACGGAACATACAGAGGAGCCTTGAGCCTAACAAAAATGGGGATCCAATGTGTGGGTATTCCAGGAACCATTGATAACGATATTGCCAGTACCCAATATACAATTGGGTATCAAACAGCGGTGAACACAGCGGTAGAATGTGTGGATAAACTACGAGATACATCCAGTTCTCACCACCGATGCTCGATTGTGGAAGTAATGGGAAACCGCTGTGATGATTTAGCGGTATCTACGGCTATTTCTTGTGGAGCAGAAGTCTTAGTTACTCGTTCAACAGGATATAACGAAGACCGTATCATCCAACAATTAAATGATCTTCATTACATTCGTAAGAAAGATCATGCGATTGTGATTATTAGCGAGAAAATGGGAGATGTCCACAAATTGGCTAAACGTATTAGCGATGAAACACAATTTGCTGCGCGTGCAACCATCTTGGGGCATATTCAAAGGGGTGGAGCTCCTGTGCCATTTGATCGAGTATTAGCGAGTCGTTTAGGGAAAGCGGCTATTGACTGCCTCGAAAAAGGACGTGGTGGTCTATGCGTGGGATACCAAAACAATGAAATTGTGGCAATCCCAATTGAAGAAGCATTAACAATGCAAGCAGATCCATCCAAACCGATGTTGCGTTTGTTTGAAGATTTAGTATAAAAAAGGAAAAGGAATTGATTATGTATAGAAAAACAAAAATTGTATGTACCATTGGGCCTGCCAGTGAGTCAAAAGAAATGATTACCAAATTGGTAAAAGCAGGAATGAATGTAGCTCGTTTGAATTTCTCTCACGGGGATTACCAAGAACATAAAACACGTATTGATCGAATTCGTGAAGTATCAAAAGAATTGAATAAACCAGTTGCGATTTTATTGGATACAAAAGGGCCAGAAATTCGTATTGGTGAATTCGAAGGAGGAAGTGCTTCCTTTGAACAAGGAGATACAGTTCAATTAGTAAAAGAACAAGTTCTAGGTAATAAAGAACGTTTTACTTTAAATTGTCCAGAAGTATTTAACGATGTAAAAGTCGGAGATTATATTTTGGTTGACGATGGGAAAATGAAAATTACATTTACCGATGTTCAACCAGATGTATTAACTGGTACTGTAGAAAACCCACATGAACTAAAGAGTCGTAAAGGGTGTAACTTACCAGGTATTATTCTAAGTATGCCATTCTTATCTGAAAAAGATGAAGCAGATATTCGTTTTGGAGCACAAAATGATGTAGACTTTATTGCGGCAAGTTTCACTCGTCGTAGAGAAGATGTATTAGCTGTAAAAGCATTATTAGCTGATGAAAACAAAGATGCGATCCAAGTCATTCCAAAGATCGAAAACCAAGAAGGTTTCGATAACTTACGTGACATCTTAGAAGTCAGTGATGGTGTTATGGTTGCCCGTGGTGATTTAGGGGTAGATGTATCTTTACAATTGGTGCCAATTTACCAAAAGAAAATTATCTCTATTGCCAATGAATTAGGGAAACCAGTTATTACTGCCACTCACATGTTAGAAAGTATGCAAGGAAATCCACGTCCAACTCGTGCTGAAGCAAGTGATGTTGCCAACGCAATCATGGATGGTACTGATGCCATTATGTTATCTGGGGAAAGTGCAGCGGGTATGTATCCAGAAGAGTCAGTTAAGACTATGAACTACATTGCCACAGCAATTGAACCAATGATTCCTTATGAAGACCGTTTGAATCAAGAAATTAAAACATCTAAACGTACATTGGAAGATGCCATTGGTATTTCAGCTGCTGAAACATCTTTAGCAATTGATATTAAATGCATTGTTGCCTTTACACAAAGAGGGAACTCTGCTCGTCGTTTAGCAAAATTCCGTCCAATTGCTCCGGTATTGGCCGTATGTTTCGATGAAGTAACACAACGTAGTTTGTTGAATGTATTTGGAGTTTGTCCAGTTGTTTCTTCATTCCAAAACTCTCAACAAAATGATACAGAGTTGGCTCGTAACGTTGCCTTAGCGCACGGATGCCACCCTGGAGATTACATCATTGTTGTTGCTGGATACCCTGTAGGATCTGGAAACACAAATATGATGCGTATTGAAAAACTATAAGAACCAGTCGAAAGACTGGTTTTCTTTTGGTTTGACATGACACAAAGTGAACGAAGTTGATTGACTGTGAACGTTTTGAAGATATAATGAAAATAGGAGAAAAGGTATATGGCACGGATAAATATTGAAGGGGAACAAAATGTGAATGTATCACAACGAATTCCTTGTGAAAAACCATTATTAGAACAATTGGAAATTATGGAAGAGTATACACGTATACATGCCTCCTTTTCCACGCAAGAAAAAGCTAAGCGAGAATTGGCTTGTTTAAAAGTGCTCTTTCCAAAGATGTTTGCCAAGATCCAAAAAAATGATTTGATTGCTGGAAGATTGGAGTTTTTACCGATTGGTTTTGGTAGTGTCACCAGCATCGGCGGAGTCGGACATTATTGTGTCTTTCATGAATTGCGTAAATTTCAAAAACAATTGCCACTAGATCAACAAAATCGAGTGGATTTACTCTATGACTATTGGCAAGAAAATGATGTGAAATCCATTTATTGTCAAGATGTTTTAAATGACGATACAACGGGTCGATTTATTGATTGTACTTATCCATTTATGGCTACCGCAAGACTGAGTGGAATGATGTTGGACTATAAAAAATTGGTTGATTGTGGAATCAATGGGATTATTGATTTATTATCCCAACAAGAATCCAATGAGTTTATTGAACAAAGTATTCAAGCCATGGAATTGTTTAAAACAGTGATTGATTATCAAGTACAAAAGATTGATGAGGTTTATTCACAAGAAAGTATTCCTCGTCAAAAACAATTGATTTGGATGAAAGAAGATCTTATTTATATTCGTGATCATAAACCAAAAACGTTTCATCAAGCATTACAACTATTTTGGTTATATGCATTAGTGGCAGGATGTATCAATTATGGACGCTTAGATATTGTCTTAGGACCATTTTTACAAAGAGATTTAGAAGCCAAACGCATTACTTGGCAACAAGCTTATGACATGGTTCATTCTTTGTGGGTGTTGATAGAGAATAGACGAACTACTGTTAATGGGCGAATTATTGTAGGTGGTCAAGGAAGAGAAAATGAAGCAGCTTGTGATACCTTTACGCGTTTATGTTTAGAAGTATGTAAAAATACACGTTTTGTAGAACCCCAATTTACATTGAGATTCGATAAACATACACCACAAGATATCAAAGAGATGGCCTATGATTGTATCGCTTCTGGAGCAACCTATCCAACTTTATATAACGATGATGTCAATGTTCCAGCGGTTCAATATGCGATGGGTGTAGATAAGAAAGTTGCCCAACAATATGTGCCATTTGGATGTGGAGAATATGTCATTCAAGGAAAAAGTGTAGGTACGCCAAATACATTATTGAATTTGTTGAAAATTCTTCAGATTTCTATGAATGAAGGAATCGACCCAATGGATGGAAAATATAAGGCAGGTCCAGTAAAGTTAAAGCCTTTATCCTCTTTTAAGACTTTCGATGCCTTTTACCAACAATATAAAAACTTATTGGATTACTACTTTGATTTAAGTGT
>CADBTK010000041.1 GCA_902797585.1 Erysipelothrix rhusiopathiae | reverse complement strand
GGTTCATCTTCGTCATTTTCTAATGTGGTTGATGGCATATAGATAGAATCATCAATCGCATCATCATAAATGACTGTACGTTTCCATTGCGCTTTATATACAATGTTTCCCTCATCGTCTTCTTCTTTTTCCCAATGATCGAATGTATATCCGTCACGTGTAGGATCAGCAGGTGCAGCAGGTTCAGGATCTTTATCATCGACAGTTATTGTTTCTTTGATTGTACGTCCTGTCCATTCATCTACGTATGTAACTGTATATGTCCATTGTGCTTCCATACGAATTTCAGTTCCACCTGGTTTTCCATCAAAGTACTGTTTCATATCTTCAGCACTTTCAAATAGCACTGGCTGACCACTATCATCTACAATTTGTGTTTCTTCACCCGTTTCAGGATCTTTTATATATCCATAGAATCCTTTAAACTGGCGTTTATTCTTTGTGAATTCATTTTCTTTGGACATCATGGAATCATCTTCTTCTAAAAAGTCTTGTTCTTCCATGGTACCCGTTCCACCATTCGCATCGTAGACAATCTTATATTCTGCTTGCCACTCTACATTGATTTCATGGTTATCCATATTATATTCAAATGTATATGTCCAATACTTGGACCCATCTGCATTTGTATGTTCTTCTGGCGTAACTGTTTGCCCATCGACCGTTACAGTTTTTAGTGTATACCCTGAATCCGGCGTCATAGTATATGTCACATTTTTTCCATCCGGTATTGAATAGTGTCCAGGATCTAATACCGAATCATCGTCTAACAATCCAGAAGCATTGGCTGATTTAGAATTACTTCCTAACGTCGTTTGGATAGTTCCACCTTTTCCAGTAGATGAATCAATCATATGCGACAATCCACCTAAACGAATATATATCGTATTAGGTTGTCCAGCACCTTTGGTATTCACGGCAGCAACTTCATGTAAATCAAAAGAAATACCTGAAGCATCACCAATGATAACTAAACCAGAGTTATAGTTTTGATCGCCAGCTCCGTTAGATTTTCCATAAAATTTAAGGATGTCTCCTTCTTTTTCGTATCCAGTTTTCCAATCTTCGATAACATAAATATATTCACTGACACCATCTTGAATGGTCAATTTTTCGTGTACTAATTCTGAATCGATATTTTTAAGATTGTCCCAAGAACCTCCTGAACGGTATTGGTTTAACCCTTGAATTGGCAATACAAAAGCTCCACTGGCTCCTTCAATTCGAACCGTATATGTCATACGTACATTATAGGCCCAAGGGTATGGTCCGCTTGTGGAATCCAAGACATCCGCACGAATACGAACTCCACTTTGAGAAACCAGCATACGTCCAGATAATTCACTACCTTCTTGTCCACCGACTGTAAATACTACATCAGAAATGGTAACTACAACATCGGCTTTTGATTTATCAGATAACGTAGCAGCCCCCTCATAGCGATAGGTAATCGTTCCATCTGCTGCAATTGTGCTATGTCCTGTTTGTCCTTTATCATAAGAGACTTGATAAGTATCATGAATTGTAAAATCTCCCGTTACAGTAGGAACTACATTTTCAGATAAACTAGCATAATCAAGACCTACTTCACTAATAGGCAATGGTGCCGCAAAGTCTTCTGGCAATCCACCTATTACCACTTCAGTACTTGCACTTGCGGTACGCAAAAACATCTCTTCTGGTGATTCTGCAATTGCAGGATCTGTCGAAGTTTCTTGCGTTGTTTCTTTCTGTTGTTCAAGTGTTTCAGCTGCTTCATTTTGATTTTTGATTTCTTCTGTATCAAACTCTTCGGCCCAAACATCTTTTGTTTGAACTGCCATCATCATTGCTACAGCAGCTCCAGCAGGAACAACCATTCTTTTTATATTTGTCTTATGTTCCAAATCCTTTTTCATACACTATCTCCCTTACACACATCAGTTATTTTTTATTATACTCTTTTTTCTTTAGTGACCACAATACATTATGTTCCTTAATATTTAACGATGTTTTATTCTTTGGGCCAATGATACTTGTTGGATGGACTCAATATGTTCTATGCATTGTTTCATTTCTTCAACACTCGCATCTTCTTTTTCTACAAGCGACAATCCATAAGCCATCAATTTTAAATACTCTTTATCACTGGCAATTCTTTCTTTATCTGGATTCATTATTAAACGAAACAATGTATCCCGCGTGCTAAAGTATTGATATTCTCTTTCTACTTCATCTAATAAATGACCCAAAGTCCAATCAATATTATACGGTGTTTCAATTGCGACGCGTGGAATGAATATTTCATTTTCCTTTAAAGCATCGGCTAACCATGTTTGTGCTTTTTCTTCAAGTCCTGTAACAAATAGAAATGTTTCCCCTGTTGCCAAAGAGGCCTCTGGCTTTTCTAATAACTCTTTCATTGTTTTTTCTTTTTGTTTGTCACCAACTAAAGCATAGGTAAAACGATTACCCTCCAATACATCAATAAGCTTTTTATCTTTTTCATTTAAATAGACTAGAATCATTTTTGACACTCCTTTAAAAACTATATACAATACAACTATTCAAAAGGGGGTACCTTTATGAGAAAGATTTTATCATATGTATTAGTACTTGGATTGCTCTTATGTAGCGGTTGTTCAAAAACTAACAAAAATAACGATGATATTCTCGCATTTTTTGATGCGTTTAATAACACTCTTCAAGTTGATTCTGCTCACATTAACGGCCAATTAAATATGGAAAAATCAAATCCATATGCGATTGACATCGACCTAAGTTTTAATCAAAAAGAACAAATACAATTAGCATTATCTACAGATATTGCAGCGGAATCTAACAAACAAGAAGAATACTTACAATTCTATATTAAAGATGGAAAAACATATTTGAACTCCATGGGAACAAAAACCCAAAGTACAATCGATAAAATTGGTTTGAATGAAAATTCAACTATAAGTATGATTAATCCCTTCTTATCTTTTACTGATGAGCAGCTTTGTCAATTCTTTACTTCCAGCAAAAAAGAAGGAAATCATTATTCTTATACCATCGATACTTCTGCTCTAGCATCTTTATTGGATTCGCTAGGAACTCTAACAATTAATGATGCAACGATTGAATGCGATATAAAAGATGATGTATTAGAAAACGCGGTATTAAAAGCCCAAGGAACCCAAAAAATAAATGAAGACTCATTCGATTTTATAATGACCATCTCTTTAAACGTTGATCAAATCAATTCTTTAGATACCATCAACTTCCCAGATGATTTAGACACTTATCAAGTCCAATGAAAAAGGTTTGTGAATTTACCACAAACCTCGTTTTTTTATTTTGAGTATTCTTCTAATACTTGGTATCCATTCGCTTCCAATCCTTTGTATAATTCAGTAGGATCTTGAGCATCACAACGGATTACTAAGTTGGCATATCCATTGTCTAATGAATAGACTCCAATGTGAGTAATATTCACATTGTGCTCCACAAAGATTTTAGAAAGTTTTCCTACAGCTCCTAATTCATCTTTCACTTTTACTGTGATACGAGATCCAGCATCTTTCCATCCTAAGACATTTAAGAAACATCCAAACACATCATTTTGTGTCAATATTCCTGTTACTTTGTCCTCATTATTAACAACAGGCAAACATCCAATGTCATATTTCAACATTTGGTCTGTCGCATATTCCATAAGGTCATCTTCATTCACATAGTGAACATCTTTGACCATAATGGTGCTAGCTTTCGTCTTTGACAATAAGTAATTTAACTCATAAATAGAAAGAGATGTTGCTTGACTTGTTCCAGAATTAGAAATCATTCCCTCTGTAATCAATCCTACCAATTTTCCATTTTCAACCACTGGCAAACGGTGGATATTGTTCTCTCTCATCAAATCGATGATTTCAGAGATTGTTGTATCTTTTTCTGTCGTAATGACATCACTTGTCATAAAGTCTTTTACTTTAAACATATTATCCTCCTAAGTAAGCCTTTTGAACGTCTTCACTCTTAAGCAGTTCTTTCCCGCTTCCTTCTAACACTATTTTACCAGTTTCTATAACATATGCACGGTCAGCAATTGATAATGCCATTTTCGCATTTTGTTCAATTAATAATACCGTTGTTCCTTGTTTATTAATTTCTTCAATAATAGAGAAGATTTCTTTTACAAGAATTGGAGCCAATCCCATACTTGGTTCATCCAACAACAATAACTTCGGTTGCGCCATTAAGGCACGAGCCATAGCTAACATTTGTTGTTCTCCTCCTGATAAGGTAGAGGCATCTTGGTCTTTTCTCTCTTTTAATCTTGGAAACAATTCATAACAACGATTTAAATCTTTTTGAATTCCATCTTTATCTTTACGCAAGAAAGCTCCCATCATTAAGTTTTCATATACGCTTAGTCCAGTAAAGATTCGTCGTCCTTCAGGCACTTGAACTAGCCCAGAGGCAACGATGTTTTTTGGATTGGATTTAAAGATGGATTCATCCATAAAGCGGATTTCTCCACTTGTTTTGTTTACAATTCCACTAATCGCATGAAGAAGAGTAGTTTTTCCAGCACCATTGGCACCAATTAAACTTACGATTTCTCCTTGGCGCACTTCCAGAGAGACACCTTTTAGTGCTTCAATGACACCATAGTGTACATGAAGATCTTGAATTTCTAACATTGCCATAATTAGATCTCCTCTCCTAAGTATGCCTTAATCACAAATGGGTCTTTCTTGATTTCTTCTGGTGTTCCAGAGGCAATACATTTTCCGTAGTTTAATACATAAATACGTTCACAAATCTTCATAACTAATGACATATCGTGTTCAATCAAAATAACAGTTAAGTTATATTTCTTACGAATTTTGTCGATTAAATTCGTTAAGTCTTGTGTTTCTTGGGGATTCATTCCTGCCGCTGGTTCATCCAAATATAAAATTTTTGGTTGAATAGCTAAGGCACGAGCAATCTCTAAACGACGTTGTTCCCCATATGGAAGGTTGGTTGCTTGTTCATTTCGTTTTGAATACAAACCAACTTCTTTCAATAAATCACACGCTTTTTCTTCTACCCATTTTTCTTCTGAATAGAAAGAAGGCAAACGTAAAAGTGCTGCCAATGTTCCATAGCGAATATTTTTATGCATAGCTACTTTAACATTTTCTAATACAGTCATGGATTTAAACAAGCGAATGTTTTGGAATGTACGAGCCACTCCCATATTGGTAATTTTATAAGGTTTCAATCCACCAATCTGTTCTTTCTTTCCATCAATATTTAATTCAATTAAACCAGTGCTAGGTTCGTATACTCCAGTCAACAAGTTGAATAGAGTTGTTTTCCCTGCACCATTGGGACCGATTAAACCAATCAATTCCCCTTCTTTGATTTCCATATTGACGTTGGAAACGGCACAAAGCCCTCCAAAGTTTTTCGTTAGTCCTTTTACTTCCAATAATGTTTGTGTCATTATTCCTTCTCCTTTCGTGCTAATAAGCGTTCAAAAGAGAATTCTCTTGTTCCTAAAATCCCTTGCGGTTTAAAGATCATAATCGCAATCAATGCCAAACCATAAATAATCATTCGAACTTCCGCAAAGTTTTGTAGAACCATGTTCAATAATCCAATCACAATAGCTGCTAAAACACTACTTGTCATAGAACCCATTCCTCCAAAGACAACCATAACTAAGATATCAATGGATTTATTGAAGCTAAATTGTGTTGGCTTAATAATGTAATAATTGGATGCAAACAAAGCTCCGGCTAAAGATGCCAATAATGCCCCAATTACAAATGCTAATACTTTATATTTTGTTGTATTGATTCCCATTGCTTCACTGGCAATTTCGTCTTCACGAATAGAAACACAAGCACGTCCTGGAGCACTTCGTGTAAAGTTAGATACCACCAATAAAGCAACAACAACAGAAGCATACAATAGTGGCCAAGTCGTTAATTTAGGGATTCCACTTAACCCTGCTGCTCCATTTGTAATTTCAATATTTTGTGTAACAATACGAACGATTTCAGCAAACCCTAAAGTAGCAATTGCTAAATAATCTCCGCGTAGACGAAGTGTTGGTACAGAAACTATAAAGGCTAAAATGGTAGATAAGATAAATCCTACTAAGATTCCAATAGCTAGTCCTGCATAACTAGGCATCATTTTAGTAATGATTCCAGCTGAGTAAGCTCCAACACACATAAATCCAGCATGTCCTAATGAGAATTGACCACAAATTCCAATGATCAAGTTTAAGGACACAGCTAAAATGATATTGATACAGATATCAAACAAAGTAACTTGGTAGTACATGTTGATAACACCTGTATACATTAAGAAATAGAATAGTAAGTAAATCGCAATCGTTAAGGCAAGCCATGCCCCATTGATTTTCGTCAAGATGTTTTTCATGGCTTACACCTTCTCTCTTTCGTTTTTACCTAATAATCCTTCAGGTTTTAAGATTAAGATCAAAATCAAAACAACATATACAATCGCATCTTTCCATAATGAAGAACCATAGGCAATAACCATAGTTTCAGCAAGTCCTACAAAGAATCCACCAATCATAGCTCCTGGAACCGATCCAATTCCACCAAAAACAGCTGCGATAAACGCTTTTAATCCTGGTGTAAATCCCATCAATGGATTCATTGTATTATAGTAAACACCAACTAAGATTCCGGCAACTCCTGCAAGTGCAGATCCTAATAAGAATGTAAATGAAATTGTAGAGTCTACATTAATTCCCATTAATTTACTAGCTCCTTCATCCACACTAACAGCACGCATAGCACGACCCATTTTAGTCTTGTTGATGATGAATTCTAATAAAATCATTAGAGCAATTGTGATCACAAAGATAAAAATCTGTTCTGTTGTGATACGAACAGGTCCTAAATGAATAGAATTGTTTGGTAATAATTGTGGGTATTTCATTGGTTCTGCCCCAATGAATAATTGGGTCATATATTCAATAAAATAGGAAACCCCAATAGCGGTAATCAAAGCCGCAATACGGGTAGCATGACGCAAAGGTTTATATGCGATACGTTCAATAACCATTCCTAAAAAACCACAAACGGCCATTGTTCCAATTAATGCCAAGAAAAAGATTCCAAAACTAGGTCCATCCTTATATCCCAATAAACTGGTAATAAAGAATGAAGTATAGGCACCAATCATATAAATGTCACCATGGGCAAAGTTAATCAATTTAATGATTCCATATACCATGGTGTATCCCAATGCAATCAGCGCATAAATGCTTCCTAAACTTAACCCATTAATAAGTTGTTGAAGTAACTGATTCATGGTATTCCCTCCCTTTTAGAACAAAAATGGGGAGATGTCCTCCCCATAAAACAACTTTAGTAAATAAAACTTCTTATTTATCTGGTGTAATGGATACAGCTTCTGTTTGTTTTCCATCTACTTGGTTAACAATCATAACTGGTTTCAATGGTGAATGTTGTTCGTCGAATGTAAATTCTCCAGTCAATCCTTTGAAGTTAATATCAGTGATTGCTTTTTGTAATTCTTCTCCACCAGCTCCTGCTTCATCCAATGCTTGTAATACTAAGTTTGTTGCATCATAAGTTAATGCAGAGAACATGTTTGGTGCTTCTCCATATTCTTTTGTATATGCTTCGATGAATGCATTTAATTCGTCGCTTGCATTTACAGTAGTATATGCAGTTGTGTAGTATACATCGTTCAAGTTAGAAGCTCCAGCTTGATCAGCTAATACTTCTGATTCGAATCCATCAGCACCTAGAATTGTTACATCAACCCCAGCTTCTTTTGCTTGTTTAATGATCAATCCACATTCAGTGTAGTATCCAGCTAAGTATAATACAT
>CADBTK010000040.1 GCA_902797585.1 Erysipelothrix rhusiopathiae | reverse complement strand
TATGACTTAGCCCAACAACAAAAAACATTAGACTTAATGGATGATATTGCGACTCAAGTCATTACGGATATCGAATAATGGATTATCCTATCAAATGGATTCGAAAAAAAGGCAATAAAAATATGTATTTGCGTGTTCGTGATGGTGTTATATATGTCACCAGTCCTTATACGACCACAAAAAGACAAGTTTATTCTTTCATCGAATCAAAAAAAGATTGGATTTTAAAACAAAAAGATATACAACCTTCCATACTACAAGAAGGATATAGAACACAAGTATTAGGAAAGAGTGTAGTGGTCCATTTTTCTGATCATTGTTCCTATCAAGAAGATCAATTGATTCTATCAAATAAAAGTGCTACCAATAAACGATTTTTGCAATCGTTGGTTCAACCTATTATTGAACGTCGCTTTTCCTATTGGTCAAAAGTAATGGGAATTGACAATATAGAAATCAAATATGGTTTTTATAAATCGAAGTGGGGAAGTTGTACCCCTAGTAAACGATTGATTAGATTTAATGTTTATTTAGTCTTTACTGACCAACAGATTATTGATTCTATTATCGTTCATGAATTGGCTCATATGCGTCATTGTAATCATTCAAAATATTTTTATAACGAAATAGATAAATATCTAAAAAACTATCGCGAGATTGAATGTCGTTTAAAGAAACTTGTTGTTCCAAAATTATAAAAAAAAGAGTGCATGAGCACTCTAGATAGAAATATTTGCGCTGAGCCCTAATGCTTCAGCGTTTTCTTTTAACACTGGATCAATGTATTGTTCAAAGAATTCTTCGGTTTGTTGGACAGAACGTCCCACATATTTAATGGTTTCCATATTGGATTCGATTTGTTCTTTTGATAAACCAAATCTTTCATCATGTGCGATACGATCAATTAAATCATTTGGTAAACCTTCTTCTTTAACTACTTTTCCAGCAGCCATTGAATGTGTACGTACAAGTTCATGTAACTCTTGACGGTCACCACCAGCTTTAACTGCATCCATCATAATATTTTCAGTAGCCATAAAAGGTAATTCTTTTAATAGATTGGCTTCAATAACTTTTGGATAGACAACTAAACCACTGGATACATTCAAGTATAAGTCTAACAATCCATCAATGGCTAAAAATGCTTCAGCAACACTGATACGTTTATTGGCGCTGTCATCTAATGTTCTTTCAAACCATTGAGTACTAGCCGTGATTGCTGGATTTAAAGAATCTACCATAACATAACGAGCAAGAGCAGCCATACGCTCACTTCGCATTGGATTGCGTTTATAAGCCATAGCACTAGATCCAATTTGATTCTTTTCAAATGGTTCTTCGATTTCTTTCATATGTTGTAGCAATCGAATATCATTAGAGAATTTGTGTGCACTTTGAGCAATTCCTGTTAAGACAGAAAGAACTTGTGTGTCATATTTACGAGTATATGTTTGACCAGAAACAGGGAAGTATTTATCATATCCCATCTTTTCACAGATCTTTTGATCCAACATTTTTACTTTATCTGTATCATTGTTGAATAATTCCATAAAACTAGCTTGTGTACCAGTAGTCCCTTTACAACCTAGTAATCGTTTATTCTCTAATAAGTGTTGAATTTCTAGGTAATCAAAGTATAAGTCTTGTGCCCATAAACTAGCACGTTTTCCTACTGTAACAGGTTGTGCTGGTTGGTAGTGGGTAAAACCAAGACAAGGCATATCTTTGTATTCCAAAGCAAATGTTTTTAATTGTTGGAGGATATTTACAATCTTTTTTTCAACAAGCTCTAAAGCTTCATGCATAATAATTAAATCTGTATTGTCTCCGACATAACAACTAGTTGCTCCAAGATGAATGATACCTTTTGCGCTAGGGCATTGAAGTCCATAGGCATAGACATGACTCATGACATCGTGACGAACAATCTTTTCACGTTCTTGAGCTTCTTGGTAATTGATATCATCTTGATGATCAATTAATTCTTGAATTTGTTCATCGGTAATATCTAGTCCCAATTCTTTTTCACTTTGTGCTA
>CADBTK010000039.1 GCA_902797585.1 Erysipelothrix rhusiopathiae | reverse complement strand
TCCATGTTTTTCTATGGTTTCCAATACAAAACCAACTTCTTTTGGTAGTTTCATCATTCTGGAATTATTATATCACGCAGGTAAAAACAGAAATTTGAAACTTTTTAGCACTTAACAGTTGACACTGCTAATAAGTGTGCTATGATATTAGCAGAGTTAGAGGTAAAGTGCTAATTCAAGAAGGAGGTGTTCTCGATGCCAGTCAATTCGGGATTTCAAATCAATGATTTGTTTGACAGCTTATTTCAAGGACAATCTAGTCATCGTTCCATTTTGAAAACAGACATCTTTCAAAAAGGAGACCTGTACGAATTACGTATCGAAGTACCTGGATGTAAGAAGGATGATATCCAGATTTCTTTAGAACAAGGAACATTAAAGATGAATGTAATCAAGCCCAAAAAAGAAGTTGGCAAACCGATTCGAAAAGAATGCGTGAATGGTACTATGAGCCGAAGCTTTTATTTGGGAATGCAATATAAGGCCAGCGATATTCACGCAAAGGTAGAAAATGGTGAATGCATTATCACTCTACCTAGCAAAGAAAAGAAAATAGAAGACACAAGACAAGTAATCACTATTGAATAAAGGAGGAATTAATTATGAAATACTACCCAACATTTTCAAGATTATTTGATGAATTTTTTAATGATAACGTATTAACTCAACCTACTTCATTAAAAACAGACATTTATGAAAAGGACGGAACTTACCAAATGAGCATGGAAGTTCCTGGTTATTCTAAAGACGATATTCAAATTGCTTTAGAAAATGGTTATTTGAAAATCACAGCTACAAAAAATAGCGAAAATGAAGAAAAAGACGATACCGGAAAATTGATTCGTCGCGAACGTTCAAGCGGAAGTTTATCTCGAAGTTTCTATGTAGGACACACTTATAAACAAGAAGATGTAAAAGCAACCTTCGAAAATGGAGAATTGTTAATTACTCTTCCAACTGAAGCAAAAAAGATCGAAGAAACTAAACAAGTGATTCCAATTGAATAAGTTTCATTCCTTTCCAAGAATAGACCGGTTATTTCCGGTCTATTTCTTTCCTATTTATATGAAATATGGGACAATATAAACGACCTTAGGAGGTTGCCAATATGGACTTTACTCAAAAGAAACTTACATTATTCCCCATTCTTTCTGTCTTTTTTATTTATTTTAGCGGGAAGCTTCTTTCAATCCTATTAACAAGTGCATCCATTGATCCAACTTTCTTGGTGATTTTGTATCGTTCATTAAGTTCACTAATTTTATTTTTCTATTTTGGCGGTAATAAACAATGGTTAACTTTAAAACTAGCTCCCCACATTCATGCTTGGAAATTTATGTTTCCCTTATTAATTGTGAACTTGATTTTAGGATGGATGTCCTTTGGAGCCCAAGCTGCCTCCGTTACAAACGAAACAATAGAAAGCGGACTATTTATCATAAACTTTTTCTACATTCTCCTCCTTTGTTTCTTTATTGGAATCAATGAGGAAATGATGTTTCGAGGATTAATGTTAGGCGGGTTTATGAATGCTCTAAAAAAGAAAAAGAATGGTCTTATGTTGGCTGCCATCCTATCTAGTCTATTATTTGGCTTCTTCCATGTTATGACCGATATCGATTTCACACAACCGCTCACATGGATTCAAGGAGCCATGAAAACTATTCAGACAGGGATGTTTGGATTTATGTTATGTGCTTTGGTACTCGAAGATAAAAACTTAACAGGGGCCAGTTGCGTTCATTCCTTTTCCGATTGGTTAATTCTAGGATCTTATATCTTTACAGGGCTCTCTTCTAATGTCGCTCACTACATTAGTTTAGACTCTCACTTAGCACTATATTCCATTCTCTTTTATGGCTTTATAATCTTATTGTATGCACCTCGCACCAATAAAGCATATCGAAAAATTAAAGCCTTAGAAGGTAAGGCCGATTGCCCCATTCAATAGAGCATATCAATAAAAGATTGATGCATACTAAGATATAATAGGCAAGAAAAGGAGAAATAGAATATGACAATTTATGAATATAGCATTCCTGAAGTCAATGGAAATCAAACTTCTTTAAAAGAATACGAAGGAAAAGTTCTATTAATTGTGAATACAGCCACTGGTTGTGGTTTTACTCCACAATATGAAGATTTAGAAAAATTTCATGAAGCATACCATGAAAAAGGATTGGAAATCATCGATATTCCATGTAACCAATTTGCTGGGCAAACACCTGGAACCGATGAAGAGATTCACCAATTCTGTACCCTTCATTACAACACCCAATTCCCTCAAATGAAAAAATCTGATGTGAATGGAGAAAACGAATTACCATTGTATACCTACTTAAAAAGTCAAAAAGGATTTGAAGGATTTGGAAAAGGTCCAAAAGCAATTGCGATGAGCGCTTTATTAAAGAAAATTGATAAAAATTATAAAATGAATCCAGATATTAAATGGAATTTCACAAAATTCCTAGTGGATCGTCAAGGAAATGTTGTTGCGCGATTTGAACCTACTGCCAACATGAAGGATATCGAGCGTGCAATCGAAGAATTGATGTAAGCAATTATGTATACTATAATACCTACATAAAGGAGGGTATAAAATGAATAAGAACACAAAAATGTACAGTGTTTTAAGTTACATTACTTGGATTGGTTGGTTAATAGCCTACTTCAAAAGAGAAAAAAATGACGCGATGGTCAAACACCATTTAAATCAAGCTTTCGCATTAAACATTGCGGAAGTCATTGTCAATGTTATATCACGACGAACAGACGGACTCCTTTTTTCCATTGCGGGTCTAGCTTCTTTGGTGCTTTTGGTATTATTCATTATGGGTATCTATCGTGCCATTAAACTAAGTGATGAGCCATTACCTATTATCGGAGATATTAAAGTCATTGAATAAAAAAGAAGTGAGATGAAATCATCTCACTTTTCTTATCTTTGATAAATAGGTTGGATACTTTCTTTGATATTTATAGCCACATTGGCAGATCCAAAAATAAATTCCAGCGCTTTTCCTTTAGCGTGTGGTTTACAACGAGCGGCAATCCCTTGGAAGATTTTTGTATCCTCTGGATCCATATCAACAATCACAAACCAATGACTTGGTTCATTTTTAACCAAGCGTTCTTGAAGATAAATCGCTTGGATCGTTTCATTTTCTTGTCCCACTTTTTCTAATTCTTTTTTCAAGTCATCCACATTAGCTACTGGCGAGCGCATATCAAATACTTCATTTTGTTGAATGGTTTTTTCATGAATACTATTTTTTTGTTTCGCTTGTTTTAATTGAATCAGACGTGGCGCTAGAAAAGGTACATTTTCTGTAAAAGGATTAATCACAATTCCTTCCACATTGTCTTTTGACATTTCCACAAATGGCATATATTGATCAAAACTCATCACCAATGATTGAGGTTGATCTTCTAGTTTCCATTTTTCTAATTCTGCCATTTCAGTAAACATAGGAAAATACAATTTTCCATCCGATGATTCAATCACTAATAATTGAAACTTCGTATTAGGTTCAAAAACCATTTGCCCTTTTTCATTTTTAACAGGATCTTTGTCCCATTGAGCTGGCGCCAATAATTGCGTTTTCATTAATGTATCAATCGCATTTTGTACCGTAATATCATTTTCTTCTGTACGCAATAACTTTAGCGCGTTTTTCATCTCTATATTCTTAAATGTATCCATATTTCTACTCTCCACTAATTGAACAAGAAGTAAAACGAATCGATGGTGCTGTAGAAGTATAATACTTCCATTCCATATCGTTTCCTACTTCCTCTACATGATTCATTAATTCCATAAAATTTGCCGCAACTGTCACCATTGAGACGGCATGTTTTTTCTGACCATTTTCTACCCAATATCCAGCACATTGTAACGAGAAATTGGTTGTCACAAAATCAATTCCTGCATGCAATCCTTGTAAATCTGTAATCACAAATCCATTCTGCATGTTTTCCATCATCTGTTCTAATGAAACGGAGCCGGGTTCAATATATGTATTCATAGGCATCACATCAATGGATCCAGCATATCCTGCCTTAAATCCATTTCCAGTTGATAATGCATGCAACCGTGTGGCTGATTTTGTATTGTGAAGCATCTTAGTAAAGACACCTTTTGAAACCAACACTTTTCTTCTTGTTGGACAGCCCTCATCATCATAATTGGCAATACTTAATGCTTGTAAACAACGAGGATCATCCACAATTGTGATTTGATCAGAAAAGATTTTCGTATCCAATTTATTATTTAAAGGAGAAATTCCTTTATAAATTAATTCTCCATTAAATAATCCTAAAAAAGAACTAAACAATGATCGCATTGCTCCTTTTTCAAAGATTACTGGTGTACTCATTGTTTGAATAGGTTTCGCATTTAATTTAAATAAAGCTTTTTGACATAAGTCTTGAACAAAAGTATCTTGATCAAAATCTTTTAAATCATGAATGACTTCTACTTTGTAGTCATCTTTCACAACATCCTTTTCACTTACTACAATACTTGCTACTAAATATTGTGACTTTTCTTGATCTTGAATTTCTATCCCATTGGTATTGGTAATTTCTCGCGTTGATTGTGCTTCTTGCCATCCCATAGAAGCTACTTGCACAACTCGTTTGTCATAAGCTAGTAATTTTTCTTCCAAAGATTTCATTACTGCCTTTACTTCTTCCATTGAAGGAGCAAGCCAATGGTTTTCTCTAACTACAATTGGTCCATCTTCTGGTTGGCGCAATTGATCGACATCTTCCGTTGTAATCATTTTTGCCTGGGCAGCCATTTGTTCTAATACAGAATCGATATCTTCATGTTCAATATCTTCACTGGCATAATAAGCCATATTTGAATCGTATACACCGCGTAAAGATGTTCCACATACGCGACTAATTTCAAATGTATCCATTTGTCCTTCAAACCAAGACAAACCTTTTTCTTTTTGGACCGACTGATAGATTTCAAAGCTTTCCCATCCTTTTTCTTGGGCCGCATTCATCCATGCTTGTTTATTCATGAGCCGTCCCTCCTACTGTAATTGATTGAACTCGAATAGCTGGTTGTCCAACATCGGTCGGAATATTTCCACTAACCGATCCACACATTCCTTGCCCTCGTTTCAAGTTATCGCATACTTTATCAATATTCATTAATACTTCTGCTCCTGTACCAACTAAACTAGCCCCTTTTACAGGATAAGAAATCTTTCCATCTTCAATTAAGTATCCTTCATTTACCGCAAAGTTAAACTCTCCAGTTTGAGGATTGACAGAACCTCCACCCATATTTTTGGCATAAAGACCACGTTTAATTCCTTTGAACAAATCTTCAAAGCTGTCTTTTCCTGCTTCAATATAAGTATTACTCATACGTGATGTTGGTTCATATTTATACGATTGACGTCGTCCACTTCCAGTAGATTCTTTATTCATACGACGACCATTTAAACGATCAATCATATAACTTTTTAAAATTCCATTTTCTATTAATACACGACGTTGTTGGAGATTTCCTTCATCATCAATATTTTGAGATCCCCAAGCATTTGGAATGGTTCCATCATCCACTGCCGTTACACAACTTGCGGCAATTTGTTGGCCTTCTTTATTCGCAAAAACACTTTGATTTTTGGCTACAGCCGTAGCCTCAAGAGCATGTCCACATGCCTCATGGAAGATAACTCCACCAAAACCATTGTCGATAATGACTGGCATTTTCCCCGACGGACAATCTTTGGCTTCCAACATAACCAAGGCAATACGTACTGCTTCTTTGGCAATCTCTTCTGGTGTAGTTGTTTCAAAGAATTCAAGTCCCATGCTGGCACCTGGTCCATAGAATCCCGATTGCATATTATCTCCTTCTTTGGCATATGCACTACATGCTAGACGTGTACGAACACGCGTATCTTTTACTAATTTTCCTTGAGAATTTGAAATTTGCACATCTTGATGAACAGCCAATAAAGAAGATTGAACCTTTTCAATTTTCTTCTCTTTCATCGCTTGTTCATTGACACGTTTTAAAATCGCTACTTTTGTTTCTAAATCGGCTTCAATTGGATCAATTTGTACTGGATGACGATTTTCAATCTTTTCTTCTTGTAAAGAAACGACTTCTTCTTTATCCTCTTTTCCAATTCCATCTGTCAAATCATTTACTAAAGCCATCAACGATTCCATATCGGTTTCATTGGAATAACCATACACCGATTGAATTCCACTATATAAACGAATTCCGACTCCAGCACTGGATACGGAATTAATCTTTTCTACTTGATTATTCAACATAGAAATAGAAGCATTGGTACTTTTTTCTTCAAAGATTTCCGCAAAGTCTGCCTTTGATCGCAATGCTTGATTCAGTAGTTGTTCTAATTGCTCTTTTTTCAACATACTTTCACCTTCAATTCTAGGACTTATTATATCATGGAACCTATATGAAAAGAGATTTTGAAAACCTCAAAATCTCTTACTTCTCTATCGCATCTACAAAGCGTTTGGTGATAAGTTGTGGTCTGGTAATAATGGAACCAACCACTACACTATAACACCCTAATTCTAATACTCGTTTTGCCTTTTCAGGTGTATCAATGTTTCCTTCCGCAATGACTTTATGTTGTACATCTTTTAATAATTCTCGAATGATTTCAAAGTCATTGGTTTCAATCTTATCTGACTTACTTTGTTCGGTATACCCAACAAGCGTACATCCAATAAAGTCAAAACCTAATTGATCCGCATGTTTCATTTCTTCTAAAGTAGCACAATCTGCCATCCATAATTGGTCTGGATATTTCTTTTTAATTTGTGCAAATAAATCATCCAAACTGACTCCATCCGGTCTAGTTCGACTTGTAGCATCTAAGGCAATAATTTCTGGGTGCGCTCCAGTTACTA
>CADBTK010000038.1 GCA_902797585.1 Erysipelothrix rhusiopathiae | reverse complement strand
GCTTCTAATTTTTCTTTTTCTTGCGCATAGTCTACTAAGGCATCCATGGCACATACAAATAAGTGTTGTCCTATTGGACGAGATAATACATCTTGTGTATTTAAATCTTGTACGTTTTGTGCATGAGCCATTTTATCTAAGATTGCCAATGCGTCTTTTTGTAATTCAATCCAATTGCCTTTTTCGTCCACTAAAGAAATTTGTAAGTCTTGACTTGGTTTGATGTTGTAGTTGGTTTTAACTTCACGAACCATTTCAATAGCTGACATAACCAATTCCATCTCTTCTTTATCTTCTTGTGAATAATCAAAAGAAATACTTTCTGGCCAAGCTTCTACATTGATACTTTCTTTTTCATGAGGTAAAGAAGTATAAATCTCTTCTGTAACAAATGGCATAAATGGTGATAATAATTTCAAAATATTAACTAACATGGTGTAAAGAACAGCTTTTGTAGACTCTACTACTTCACTATCTTCACTATGTAAGTTTGATTTTGATAATTCAATATACCAAGAGCAGAAGTCATTCCATACAAAGGAATACAATTCATTACCTGCAATTGCCAATTCGTATTTTTCCATGTTGGTTGTTACACTTTCCAACACTTCATTGAATCGAGCAATAATCCATTGGTCACTACTGCTTAGTTTTGTAGTATCTAATACTGGAATACTATCATCCAATTGCATTTGTACATAACGAGAGGCATTCCAAATCTTGTTGATAAAGTTCCAAGAAGAATCTAATTTTTTGATATCAAAACGTAAATCTTGTCCTGGAGTTGAGTTGGTTGTTAAGAAGAAACGTAAGGCATCGGCCCCTTTGTTTTCGATTACATCCATTGGATCAATTCCATTTCCTAGTGATTTCGACATTTTTCTTCCTTGTTCATCACGAACCAAACCATGAATTAATACATCTTTAAATGGTCGGTTTTTCATCGCAAAACGCGTTTGGAAAGCCATACGAGCTACCCAGAAAAAGATAATGTCATATCCAGTAACCAAACAATCATTTGGGAAATAACGCTCTAAATCTTCTGTATTTTCTGGCCAACCTAATGTAGAGAATGCCCATAATCCTGAAGAGAACCAAGTATCCAACACATCTTCATCTTGTACCCAGTTTTCAATATCTTTTGGATCTTCCATTCCAACATAGATTTCTTTTGTTTCTTTATGTGTCCAAGCTGGAATTCTATGTCCCCACCACAATTGACGAGAAATACACCAGTCTTCGATATTTTCTAACCATTGCGTAAATGTTTTTTCAAAACGGTTCGGTACAAAGTTAATCTTTTGATCTTCTTTTTCTTGGTTTTCCAATACTTCTTGCGCCAACGGTTTCATTTTGACAAACCATTGTTTACTCAAGTATGGTTCTACGATAACCCCTGTACGTTGTGAGTGCCCCACTTGGTGTTTATGATCTTCAATGTGATCAACAACTCCATCTTTTTCAAAGTCTTCTAATAAAGCTTTACGACATTCGAAACGATCCATACCCGCATACTTGTGAGCCATTTCATTCATCGTTCCATCATCGTTCATACAAATAGGCATTTCTAAGTTATATTTTTGAGCCAACGCAAAGTCATTAGGGTCATGCGCTGGTGTACATTTCATAACCGCTGTACCAAAGGACATATCGATATAGTCATCGGCCATGATTGGTAATTCTTGCCCATTAGCTGGGTTAATAGCATGCATACCAACGATGTCTTTATAACGTAAGTCATCTGGGTGAACAAAAATCGCTTGGTCGGCAAACATGGTTTCTGGTCGTGTTGTGGCAATCACTAACTCTTTTCCATTTTCAACCACTTGATACTTAAAGTAGTACATGTGTCCATCAATCTCTTTATGTTCTACCTCAATGTTAGATAAAGCCGTTTTTGCTTTTGGGTCCCAGTTAATAATACGTTCCCCTTGGTAGATTAATCCTTCGTTATATAAATCAACAAAGACTTTACGTACCGCATGACTTAATCCTTCATCCAAAGTAAAACGTTCACGACTGTAATCCAATGACAATCCTAATTTAGCCCATTGACTACGAATCGTTGAAGCATATTCTTCTTTCCATTCCCAAGCTCTTTCCAAGAATTTTTCTCGTCCAATATCATAACGAGAAATCCCTTCGCTTTGTAGACGTTCATCTACTTTTGCCTGTGTGGCAATTCCTGCATGGTCCATTCCTGCTAACCACAATACATCATATCCGCGTAAACGTTTATAACGAGATAAAATATCTTGAATGGTTGTATCCCAAGCGTGTCCTAGGTGTAATTTTCCTGTTACATTGGGTGGTGGAATCACAATACAGTAAGGTTTTTTACTAATATCCCCTGCTGTAAAGTATCCTTTTTCTAACCATTTTGCATAAATATTCTCTTCTACATGAAGATGATCATACTTAGGTCTCATTTCCTTGTTCATACTTAGCCTCCTATAAATAAAAAACACATCCCCAAAGGACGTGTTGAACGTGTTACCACCTTTTTTTACATGCATCGCATGCCTCATTGCACATAACGCTGTGTTGCGTATAAACTT
>CADBTK010000037.1 GCA_902797585.1 Erysipelothrix rhusiopathiae | reverse complement strand
GTGTAGAAAAAGTGGAAGATGCATTAAAATTAGGAGATCACATTGAAGTTAAGGTTACAGAAATTGATAACCGAGGACGTATTAATGTAAGTGCAAAAGCACTTCTTCCTAAACCAAGAAAAGAAGCTTCTGAAAATAAAGAAGAACAAGAGTAATATTAAGCCAAGGAATCCCTTGGCTTTTTTCTTATCAAAATTCTTTTTTTGTATGGTATGATAATGTGCGAAGGGGATTGAGCATTATGCGAATGAGAAAATTAAAATGGGCCGTGGAATATTTAAAAGAAGCTCAAATCTTAGTCCAAGACCCATCGCAATATAAAGGACGTTGGAAAGAGTTTCTTTCTAGTGAAAGCGTATGTATTGAAGTAGGCTGTGGTAAAGGAAATTATTCTTTAGAAATGAGCCAAATGTATCCAGAACAAGGATATGTAGCTATCGAAAAGAACGAGTCAGCAGCTGGAATTGCTGCCAAAAAATTAGATACCAACCCACATGGAAAGAATCTAGCTCTTATTCATGGGGATGGAGCCGATCTTCAAGAATGGTTTGCTGATCATGAAGTGGATGTGATTCATTTAAATTTCAGTGATCCTTGGCCTAAGAAGCGTTATGCGAAACGTCGTTTATCATCGCCAACTTTTTTGAATCAATATAAAGATTTATTGTCAGAAAAAGGGCAAGTTATTATGAAGACCGACAATGCAGAATTGTTTGCTTATTCACTTATTCAATTTCAAGACGCAGGGTTTAGAATGGAAGAAGTGAATTTAGATTTTCGCAAAGAAGAACACAAAGAAGATGCATTGACCGAATATGAAGCAAAATTTGTCGAACAAGGACATCCGATTTATCGATGTGTTTGGACGGTAGAAAAAAATGAGGAGGAAACAGCATGATTAAAGATTTAATGAAATCCATATTTAACGAAGATATTGATTTGGATGAAGAAGTGGAAGAAGTAGAAGAAGTGGAAACAGTAGAACCTGTACAACCAGTAGAACCACAACCTACACAAGAACCAGCTACTTCTATTGAAGAAGTTGTATCTCAACCAGAACAAATTCCGGCAATGGATGTTGTTCAACCAGTACAACCACAACCAGCTCCAGCACCTGTGCAACCCACTGTACAAACGGTGCAACAACCAAGACCTTATGTTCATTCAGAAAGTTTTGCGGATTTATCCATTGACGATATTAATCAACCAGAATCCGATGTAATGTCTCGTCGTCCTTATAAATACGATCGTAAAAAATTAAACAGAGTAGGACAACGTACACAACCAGAGGAAGAATACAGTGCTGTATTATCTCCAATCTTTGGAAATGCCCAAGACAATGAAAAAGATTATAGAAAAGTGCACAATGCAGTAAACTTGGAAAAACCAGTGGATGATCCAGAGTTTGTACAAGTTATTTCACCAATGTTTGGTAATAATGTAGCTGGGAATATGCCTGTAGAAACAATTCCTACAAAAGATCCAAGTCGCAAAACAAAGACCAAAGCACCAGATGTATCCGTAACAAGTGTTGTTGAGAAAAAAGAACCAGAAGTTGTTCAAAAACAATTGTTCTCAACAAAAGACTAGAGGGAATTATGGCTTATCATTTTATAGGAATTAAAGGAACGGGAATGGCTGCGTTGGCATGTATCTTGCATGATCAAAACCAAGAAGTAACAGGAAGCGATATTGAAAAATATGTGTTTACTCAAGACGGATTGGAAGAAAGAGGCATTCCGTTTTCTTCTTTTAACAAAAACAACATTAAAGATAATGATAC
Organism: Erysipelothrix rhusiopathiae; assembly: GCA_902797585.1. Taxonomy (GTDB): domain Bacteria; phylum Bacillota_I; class Bacilli_A; order Erysipelotrichales; family Erysipelotrichaceae; genus RUG14284. The sequence goes on along the minus strand of CADBTK010000037.1, from coordinate 2,084 downwards.
TGTAATTATTGGTTTGTCTTTTGATGAATCCAATGAAGAAGTCAAACAAGCTTTATCTAACCCAACCGTGCATGCGGTACGATACAATGAATTCCTAGGAGAATTCATGGAAAACTATACCAGTATTTCGGTTGCCGGAACACATGGAAAAAGCACAACGACTGGAATCTTGTCTCAAATGTTACAACGCTTAGGACAAACAGGATATTTAATTGGAGATGGACATGGATATTTACCATCTCAAGCTGAGTATTTTGTGCTGGAGTCTTGTGAGTTCCGACGTCATTTCTTAGCTTATCATCCAGACTATGCGATTATTACAAATATCGAATTAGACCATATTGATTACTACAAAGATATGGATGATTATTTGGATGCATTCCAATCATTTGTCGATCGTATTAAGAAAAAAGCAGTCATCTTTGGAGATGATCCATATTTACCAAAATTAAACTATCATACAAAACCAATCACGTATGGTTTAAATGATGGCAATGATTATCAAGCAGTAAATGTCCAACAAGGAAGTTTTGGACTACGTTATGATGTAAAACACAATGGACAAATTATTGCCCATTTAGAATGTAAAGAAACAGGAGATCCATTCTTACAAGATTCTCTAGGATGTTTTGCCCTAGCTCATGAAATGGGATTGGAACCAGAAAAGATTGTGGATGGTATTGAATCATTTACAGGGATTGCACGTCGATCCGTGATTGAAGAAGTAGGGGATAATGTATTAATTGATGATTATGCTCATCACCCAACGGCTATTACTTATATGATCGATATGGCGCGTAAGAAATATCCAAACAAAAAGATTGTTGGAATCTTTAAACCAGATCGTTATTCACGCATTCAATATTTCTTGGATGATTTTGCGAAAAGTTTAAATACAGCCGACCAAGTTGTATTATGTGACTTTCCAAATAATGCGGTTAGGGAAGACGAAACTATTACGGTGACCATTCAAGATTTAATGGATCGATGCGATCACCCGCTTTTATTAGACATTGATCAAGCAAGTGCTAAAGAGCTAAAAAAGATGGCTCCTGCTGTCTATGTATTTATGTCTAGTAAGGATGTTTATCTATTAAAAGACATGTTGAAAAAGGAATTAGAAGAGGGTCAATAACCCTCTTTTTTTATTTAAAGTCATTTAAGAATTAAGCGTTTACAGATTTATGAAAACATTTTCATTTTTATAGTGTATAAGGGTTCACAACGTGCTACAATGTGATAAAGAGGTGATAACATATGGGTACTGAGGAAGTTTTAGCAGCAATTGCTCAAATCGCTATGTGGATTCTTCCGGTAGTAGGAGTTGTAGTATTAATTTATTTGGCATTATTGTTCAAAAAATTGATTGAAACACTAAAAGAAGTGGATAAAACATTGGTATTAGTAGATGACCAAGTGAAAAAATTAGATGAACCACTTGCGACTGTTCAACAAATATCTGGTTCAGTAGATGAAATCCATAATAAAGCACGAGATGTAGCAAAGAGCGCTTCTGTTGCGGCATCCGATAATATTACACGTGCCAAAGATTGGTTTGCAGAACGCAAGAATAAAGAAATTACTTATAATGAAGATCCAAATCAACGTCGTACCATGGATGAAGTAGCGGATACAGTAAGAGAAACTGTATTAAGTGTTTGCGATAATGTCCGTGAACGCATTAATGAAAAACGTAATGGTTATTAATAAAGGAGTGATAAATCATGTCTGAAGAAAACAAAAAAGTGGAAGTGGAAGCATCTGTAGATATGCCGACTCCACCAGCTGAAGATGTTGTTGATCAATTACATGAAGGAACATTGGAAGAGTTGGAATCATTGAGCGAAGAAGGAAATGATGCAAACAAAAAAGTCTTGGATGATGCCAAAGGGAAAATTGATGAAATTTTCAAAGACTTAAGTCGCCATGTGTCTGATCAAGACAAAGATAAAATCAAAGAAAATGTCAACAATGCCAAAGACGAAGTATTTAAACTTTTGGATAAAACAAAAGAAAAAGTTCAAGAAGTTAGTGAAAGTGACAACTTCAAAGAAACTGTTCAATCAGGAAAAGACTTTGTGACT
>CADBTK010000036.1 GCA_902797585.1 Erysipelothrix rhusiopathiae | reverse complement strand
TTTTTTTTTTTTTGTTTTGTTTTCTTGTGTTTCAATCATTGAGACTGCTTGTTCAGTCAATTCGTCGATTTTTCCATAACGTTCCAATTTCTTTTCAATAGAAACTGCATCACGGATAGCTTGTTCGTAGTTAGAACGCACTAAACTGTCGATTGCTTCATCAACTGTGTAAAGAGTGATTTCACGTTTTTCTTTACCAATTTTTTCTACGATTTCTTCTTGGAATGCACACAATTCTTTAATGCGGTCATGTCCAAACATCAATGCTTCTAACATTGTTTCTTCATCTACTTCTTTAGCACCGGCTTCCACCATGTTTAATGCATATTTTGTACCGGCAACTGTTAAGTCGATATCTGATTGTTCTTGTTGAGCTACTGTAGGGTTAGCAACGAATTCTCCATTTACTCGTCCTACACGTACTCCAGCAATTGGTCCATTGAATGGAATATCAGAAATACACAAAGCCAAACTTGCCCCAAACATTGCAGACATTTCAGCTGGTGCATCTTGGTCCACACTTAATACTGTGTTTACCACTTGTACTTCATTACGGAATCCTTCCGCAAATAACGGACGGATTGGACGGTCAATCATACGAGCGGATAAAGTCGCATGTTCACTTGGACGTCCTTCACGTCTTAGAAATCCTCCCGGAATTTTTCCGACAGAATATAGTTTTTCTTCAAAACTTACCGTTAACGGGAAGAAGTCAATTCCTTCTTTTGCTTGATTGCTAGCAACGGCTGTAGATAAAGTGACTGTATCTCCATAACGGACAATCACAGCTCCATCAGCTTGTTTGGCAATTTCTCCCGTTTCTACTGTGATCCCCCGACCACAGAATTCAAATTGAAACTCTTGTTTCGCCATTTCTTTTCTCCTTTTTTTACCTAAAGCATAATATCACAACCAAGGTAAAAAAGATACAAAAAAAAGCAATCGATTTCTCGATTACTTTCTTAATCCTAATTTAGAAATTAATGCTTTGTAACGTTCTAAATCTTTTTTACGTAAGTAAGCCAAAAGATTTTTACGACGTCCTACCATTTTCATCAATCCACGTTGAGAGTGGTAATCATGTTTGTGTTCTTTGAAGTGAACAGTCAAACGGTTGATTTTTTCAGTCAAAATAGCGACTTGAACTTCTGGAGAACCAGTATCACCTTCATGAATCGCATATTCTTTGATGATGGCATCTTTTTCTGCTTTCAATAACATTGTGTTTCCTCCTTTTCTTTTATGACCTTTTAAACCGAGAATGAGGTTGGAGTTTCCTCAATCACAGTACAAAAGCTAGTACATTATATCAATCGATCGATAAAAAATCAATAAGTATTGTATGGAGAATCTTTCGCGAATCTTCATCACAAACTAAACGATTATTCTGAATGATTAATCCAGGGTATTTTTCTATCACATCGCGATATTTCTTTTCTAAATCCATTGAATACTTTTTATTCCATTTTTCAATATTCACTCCATAACTAGTACGAAGTCCCATCATAATCGCATTAAAGGATTTATCCTCTAAAGACTCTTCTATAAAGTCTGGTTGGGATCCTTTTTCAAGATACGATTGAATTTGATTAGTATTGTCATAGCGATTGCCATTAACACAACCACTGGCTCCACATCCAAGTCCAAAGAAGTCTTGATCGGACCAATAGACTAGATTATGTTTTGATTGTTTGTTAGGTTTACAGAAACTACTAATCTCATAATGTTGATACCCCGCTTGTTTCAAACGCATACAAATCCAATCATACATCTCTTCTTCTAAATCGGAATCAATAGGTTGTAGCCCTTGTTTTCCAAAGATAGAATTTTCTTCAATTTGAAGCGAATAAATAGACAAGTGATTGATATTTAAATTTAAAAACGTTTCGACATCTTTTTGAACATCTTCCATTGTTTGATTGGGAAGCGCAAAGATTAAATCAATCGAAATATTATCCAATCCCTTTTCTTTCAATAGCGAAATACTTTGAAATACTTGTTGGCTGGTATGTTTTCGACCAATACTTTTTAATAAAGAATCAGAAAATGTCTGTACACCCAAACTGATTCGATTGACTCCTTGTTGAATATAGGCTTCTACCTTTTCTTCTGTTAATGAATCTGGGTTAGCCTCAATTGTAAATTCATAATCCTCGTTCAATTGGAAACAAGAAGCTAGATCTATAAACTCTTCTTTCGTTAGTACACTAGGTGTACCGCCTCCAAAATATAACGTATCTAGTTTAGGAAGATTCGCCTCTTTGATTTCTTGTTTTAAAGCTTGGATATAAAGATGCCGAGTAGTCTTCTGATTGGCTACTCGACAAAAATCACAGTAATAACAGATGGAATCACAAAATGGAATGTGAACATAACATGCATTCATTAGTCTTCATCCATTGAAAGAACAGCCATGAAGGCTTCTTGTGGGATTTCCACTGAACCAACCATCTTCATTCGTTTCTTTCCTTCTTTTTGTTTTTCCAACAATTTTTTCTTACGAGAGATATCTCCTCCATAACATTTGGCCAAGACATTTTTTCTTAAGGCTTTAATGTTAGTACGAGCGATTACCTTTCCACCAATAGCGGCTTGGACTGGAATCTCGAATTGTTGTTTCGGGATTAAATCTTTCAATTTTACCGCCATGGCATTTCCACGATTAAACGCAAAGTCTCTAAAGACAATGGTTGATAAGGCATCGACAATTTGTCCATTTAATAGGATATCCATTTTTACTAAGTTGCTTTGACGATATCCAATCAATTCATAATCAAAGGAGGCATATCCTTTCGTACTGGATTTCATCTTATCAAAGAAATCAAAGATTATTTCACTCAGTGGCATATTGTAAATTAGTTGCATACGCACATCATCTAACACTTGTAAATCGACATATTCCCCACGTTTTTTCTGACAAAGTTCCATCATGGCCCCTACATAATCTTGTGGCACCATAATATCTGCTTTCACATATGGTTCTTCAATACGTTGAATTTGAACCGCTGGTGGTAAAGCCGATGGGTTGTCGATAGCTTCCATTGTTCCATCCGTTTTATATACATGATAAATAACGGAAGGACTGGTTGCGATTAGATCGAGGTTATATTCCCTTTCCAATCTCTCCTCAATGACATCCATGTGTAATAATCCTAAAAAACCACAACGGAATCCAAACCCTAAAGCTTGGGATGTTTCCGGTTCATAACGTAAAGCTGCATCATTTAGTTTTAACTTTTCTAACGCTTCTTTCATATCATCGTATTTGGCATTATCGACTGGATACAAACCACAATACACCATTGGTTGCATCTCACGATATCCTTGAAGCGGTTGACTAGCAGGATGATTCACTTGGGTAATGGTATCCCCTACGCGTACATCTTCAATGCTTTTAATGCTGGCAGAAATCCAACCAACATCTCCTGCACTTAATTGTTTACGTGCTTCTTCTTT
>CADBTK010000035.1 GCA_902797585.1 Erysipelothrix rhusiopathiae | reverse complement strand
TGCATATAATTACTTTCATATTCACACCTCCATCACTCATCTTCAGTATAACACTTATTCCTATCTTTTACACTGAATTAAGCTATAATTAAACTATGAAAAAACAAGTTTTTAAATCCTTAATAAACCAATTAAATGGATATTCATTAGAAACCTTTCATCTTGAAAAAATTATTCCAAAAATAGTTCAAAATAAAGAGAATGGAATTCAAATAAAAGAACAAGATATATATGATGGATTAGATTTTTTAAGACAAATGAAACTAGTACACGAAACAGAGAATTGTTTCAACTTATATCCTTGTTGTATTGTATATGCCAAAAGCGCTGGTCATACCCAATTAGAATCATTAGCACTTTTTGAAATGGGATTACATTTTGATGATTCCTTAATGAAAGAAGGTTCCATACATTTATCTAAATTCCCTTCTTTTTATCATCAATTGATTAAAGATTCCTCACTACTTGAAAACGAATCTATTTCTACAGAGAATAGAGCATACACAGATGCAATAATAGAACAATATAATTATTCTATTATCAGCGAAACTCTTTCGGTATTATTTACAGATTATATTATCGATCGATCCGGACCTATTGAATATAAGAATACCAAAGAAAAAATGGAAGACTTCCCTCACAAAGAATGGATTTTAGAAATCATGCCACAAAGAGGGATCCCTACCAATCGTGATGTATCTAAAAACTTACAAGTTTTTTATAAAGATACCTTGATGCATGAATTCAATAAAACATGTCCTATCTGTGGATGTCATTTACCTAAGATGTTAATAGGAAGTCACATTAAACCATTCCGTGATTGTGCGCATTTATACGAAGCTGCCTGTCATGATAATGGACTATTATTATGTAGAAACCATGACTTCTTATTTGATCAAGGATATATCTCTTTTGATGACGATGGAAAAGCAATCATCCATAACAGCATTGCTTTGGAAAAAGATTTATATCAAATCCAAGATCTAGACACAAAATATATGAGTAATCAAAGAAAACTTTTTTTAGCCTATCACCGAAAACATATATTCAAAAAAAAATGAGGAGTGAGTATGATTAACTTCCTGTCTACTTGACAGGGGCTGATCATCATAATCATTCCTCTTATTCTTCAATAAATTTCTTAATTTCTTCAATACGCGCTTGCGTTTCATCATATCCCAATTGGAACCAAGGATGTAATTTTTTGGGATCGGTTGTATAACGAGAAATCCCCATGTCTTTTTGAGGCCGTAATACCAATGCCTTTCCCTGTTGTTCTAATTGAGCAACTTTGTCCCATTGTTCTTTATAACGTATATGGCGATTTTTTAAATCTTCCACTATACGATCATCTTTATAAACACGTTTAGCTAAAAACAATTGATATTTTGGAGCAGGTTTTCTCTGATACCCCAATTCCTTTGTAGAAATAACAATATGTTTTTCATTTCCAGCTCTTAAACTTTGTTCAATACTAATCATATCAACAAGCCCTGCATCCATGTATTCATTACCTTGGAATCTATAAGGATGCGCCAACAACAACAAAGCGCAACTTGCTTTGACTAGTGTGAAATCTTTATCTAGATAACTTTTATCCCAATATTCAACTTCATGTGTTTTTAAGTTGTACAATCCCGTTTCCAATTGGGTACTACTATTCATAAATGCATCAAAATCTAATGGAACACGAGATTCAATAAACGCGTTGGTGGCTTCTAATCCATATAAACTTTTTTCTTTAAAATATGGACCCAAACCAAAAACTCCCTTTTGACATGGGGCTTCAATACCAGTGACTTCTAAACGTTTAACTTGTCTTGAGACATAAGACGTTAAGATTTCACAACCGGCACTAATTCCCACACTATAAGGGATATATATTTCGTTTTCTAATAAACATTTTAATACTCCGGCTGAATAAGCGGCTTTGGTTCCTCCGCCTTCAACAACTAATCCAACTTTTTTCATCATATAAACCTATTCTCTATTTTTTACCACAAAACCTGCCCTATTTCAATAAAAAAGGAATCTGTAATCAGACTCCTTATACTAAAGCTTGAGCTAATGCAGGAACAATTTGCTTCTTACGGGAAACAAAACCTTTATCTGCAAATTGATCAACAGCGCTGGAAACAGTACCAGATAATTTTCCTACATGCAAGAAACGAGATCCATTCCCTTCAATGTTTGTAAATACCATTAACATCAAGTCATAACTAGTACGGACATTTTCTTGTTCCATATATTGGATGAAATCTTCTTCAATTTCATCTACAACACTTAAATCGTATGTGAATACCTGACTAACAGAAATTTTATTTCCAGATAACGCATACTCTTTTGTATCGTTATACAACAAGTCTTTAAATTCTTTTCCTTTAATTGTTGCGGTATTTTCAAACAATTCTGCAGCCATAGCATCCATATCCAAATCATACTTTTTCTCAAGGCGTTTTTTCATTGCCAAATCGATATCTGTACAAGTTGGAGAATGGAAATTCAATGTATCACTGATTACCCCATAAGCAATCAAGCGAGCAACCGTATCGGACATTTTAACATCATTTTCACGATACATCATTTCAACAATGGTACATGTACTTCCCACAATCATATTTCGGAAAATGATTGGATTGCTGGTTTCAACATCTCCAATGCGGTGATGGTCAACAATTTCGACAATTTCTCCTTCTTCAATATCATCAATTGTTTGTTTGCGCTCGTTGTGGTCAACTAAAATAAATTGTTTCTTTTTAGATTTCAATAAGTGATAACGAGCCAAAGAACCAACAAGTTTACCTTGGAAAACAACAGGATAATTCGAGTGACGTGTTTTCAACATTTTGCGTTCCACATCTTCTAGATATTCTGTTTTATTAAATTGAACAACGTCTTCTTTTGGCGTCATAATCAATTCAACTGGAACCGAACGATAGATCATTTGAATGATTTTCATCGTATTGTATGGAGTCGAAATTAAAGTCACACCTTTTTGTTTCGCCATTTCAATAATGTAATCATTAGGAACAAAGTTTTCAGCAATAATAATTACAGAACACTCTTTTCCCATACATTTGATCATTTCATCTTCATGATCTTCTAAAACCATAATGTTTCCTTCAAGATCACGTTCCATTAAACGTTTATCTGAAGTACGAACAAAACCGCTTAATGATTTATCTCCTTCATATAAGAATTCACCTTTAACAACTTTACGCAAGTTCTCTTTTGGTGTTTTCATCAACAATTCTTTTGTCAATAATAAGTCTTGCATTTGTACTTTAGAGATTTCACCAATGGTTACTATCCCCATATAGTTCCCATCATCATCGACTACATATAAAGTCTTTACATGGTGTTCTAAACATAAATCCCATGCGGTACGAATTGTTTCGCTTTTATGAACGATAACCGCTTTATCTATATCAATTTCTTCCAAAGTAGATTTTGCAGTAGTTAAATAATGCGGAGGTTCTACATTCAATTTTTCTAAAATAAACTTAGTTTCCGGGTTAACGTGCCCCAATCGTCCTGCCACAGCATTGAATCCAAGTTTTTGTTTCAATTCAGCTAAAGCCAATGCCGAACAGATGGAATCGGTGTCCGGATGTTTATGTCCGATAACATAAATCGGTAAGGACATATCTTTCACCCCTCTTTTTCGTTCCTATTATAGCAAATTATATTACTATTTAGAATTTTGACTCTCTTTTTTTTGTGAAATATTTAAATTTTTTATCTATTTCTTTTACAAGCTTTAACATGTTATCTATCTAATAAAAAATAAAAAATGCCAGCATATGATAAGATCCCACTAAAGTAGACACATGAAATATGTAAAGTTCTACGGAGG
>CADBTK010000034.1 GCA_902797585.1 Erysipelothrix rhusiopathiae | reverse complement strand
CATGATGATTTACCTGCTATGGATGATGACCAAATGCGAAGAGGGAAACCTACTTGTCATATTGAATACGATGAAGCGACTGCTATTTTGGCAGGAGATGGTTTATTAACTAAGGCATTTGATATTATTTGCGATAGTCAATCCAACCAAGTTACGATTGTAGAAATGATTCGTTATACCAGTCAATATGCTGGAGTGGATGGAATGATTTATGGCCAAGAGTTGGATATGGCTGCCGAAATGCAAGAAGAATTATCATTAGAAGATATTGAAACTATTGATTTATATAAAACAGGAAAGTTATTAACATTACCGCTTATCTATGCTGCTTTATTAAGTGATCATCAAGATGATATTGATACCATGGTTCAAATTGGTTCTTTAATAGGACTACAATTTCAAATCATGGATGATATTTTGGATGTTACAAAAAGCCAAGATGAATTAGGAAAATCTACTAGTGATATAGAAAATCAGAAACAAACATATGTCTCTGTACTAGGTTTAGAAGCGGCTAAACAACGAGTAGAAACTATCCAACAAGAAATTATGGAAGCTCTTGATTCATTAGATATGAATACTACGCCATTAAAAGAAACTCTGAATTATCTTGTTCAGAGATCTAATTAAGGATTCATTATGCGTTTAGATCAATATTGTGCTTTACAATTATCCACTCGCTCAAAGGCAAAAGATGCCATTAAAGAAGGAAGAGTTCGTGTCAATGACACCATTATAAAAAAACCAAGTTTTTTGGTTAATGAGAATGATTCTATCGTAATAGAGAGTAAAGATGGATATGTATCAAGAGCTGCTTATAAACTATTGGGAGCTATTGAAACATTTCACATTGATTTAGAAAAACAAGTTGTATTAGATATAGGAGCTAGTACCGGAGGCTTTACCCAAGTTTCTATTCAACATGGAGCTAGTAAAGTGTATGCCTTAGATGTAGGGCATTCTCAATTGGATCAAAGTTTAATCAATGATCCTAAAGTGGTTGTCATGGAAAAAAGAAATGCACGTCAACTAGAATCTAGTTGGTTTGATGAATCCATTGATTTTATTTGTATGGATGTCAGTTTTATTTCTTGTCTACCTATTTTGGAACAAATCTTTTCTCAATTGAAACCTAAACATATGGTCATATTAATCAAACCGCAATTTGAAGTAGGACCTCAATATGTCAATAAAAAGGGAATTGTGACTAGCCAAAAAAGAGTCAATGAAGTATTAGATAAAATTCAAGTGTATACCCAACAATTTTATCAAGATGTAAATATTGTTCCAGCAAAGATTGCCGGAAGAAAAGGAAACCAGGAATATACGATGTATGCCAAAGAAAGGAGATAAATGATGATTGAACAGGTCATGGTCAAAGATTATATATTGTTTGAACATGCATTTATTGACTTTTCTAGTGGAATGAGTGTAATCACTGGGGAAACTGGAGCGGGAAAAAGTTTATTGATTGATGCGATTCATTTATTAAGTGGTGATAGAATTTCAGGCAATGTAGTGCGCAAAGGAAAAGATAAAGCAATTCTTCAAATGTCTTTAACTTGTGATAATCCAGAAATTATCAAAGAGTTAGAAGACAATGGTTTTGAAGTGGAAGAGAGCTTACTTATTCAACGAACCATTACTAGCGATAATAAATCCACCATTCGCATTAATCAACAAATGACAACGCTTGGTTTTGTAAAACAATTGGTTTCTAGAATCATTGATATTCATTCGCAAATGGATACATATCAATTGATGGATAAAAGAGTTCAATTGGATTTATTAGATCAATATGCCAAAACAATTCCACTACGCAAACAAGTACAAAAAGATTATCAAGATTATAAATCATTAAAAGATGAATATGATACTTTGGTTCATGAAACATATTCCGATGAGGAATTGGATTATTTAACCCATCAATATAATCAAATTGAACAAGCTGCCATTGCACCCGATGAATTAGAATCTTTACAAACAAAAATTAAAGAAATTTCTCAAGCCGATCAACACTTAGATGCAATCTCTCAAAGTATTTATTCCATTGGTCGTGATGGGGGAATTACAGATGGGTTATATAACAGTTTTAAATCGATTGAGAAGATTGAATCTTTATCTTCATTTCATAATGAATTAAAGGATATGTATTATCGTTTGAATGAAATCAAAGATTCTTTACAAGCAAAAATTGATTTTTATCAAAGCGAAACACAAGACTTAGATTCTTTACAAGCAAGAGAATTTGAGATTCGTTCATTATATAAACGCTTTGGTGGCAATTATGAAGCCTTAATGACTAAAAAAGAACAATTATTAAAACAAATTGATCAGATTATTCATCGAGAAGACGTTTTAAAGCGCTTAGAAGCGCAAATTCAAGAAAAAGAGAATAAATACATACAAAATGCAGAAAAACTCTCTAAACAACGTTTAAACGCTTTTTCTACGTTGAGCTTATCTGTAGAGAAAGAGTGTCATGAATTGATGTTGGAACATGCGCAATTCAAAATTCAAAGAGATGAAAAGGCTTATTCTTCCGATGGAATCGATGATATTGAATTTATGATCTCTATGAACCCTGGATCTGCATTTTCAAGTTTAAAAGATTCTGCCAGTGGAGGAGAGTTATCGCGACTCATGTTAGCTTTAAAAGTTGTATTCCAATCGCAACAAGGAATTCAAACGATTATCTTTGATGAAATTGATACAGGAGTAAGTGGTAAAGTTGCTTTTGCGATGGGACAAAAAATGTTGCGTTTATCTCAAAATTATCAAGTCTTATGTATCACCCATTTAGCAAGTGTGGCCGCTGCCGCTGATCATCATTTTAAAGTCATGAAAGAAACCGATGGAAATAATACAATTACTTCTATTTCTTTATTAGATGATTCCTTATGCATTGAAGAGCTTGCGACAATGTCTAGTGGAACACAATCAGATATCAATGTCGAAGCAGCAAAAGAATTAAAAATGAGGGCCCGTCATGGCTAGGGTCCTCTTTCATATTGATATCAACGCTTTTTTTGCCAGTGTGGAAGAAATCAAAAATCCCAATTTGATAGGCTTACCGATAGGGATTGGTTCAAATTCTAGACGAAGCGTATTATCAACGGCTAATTATAAAGCTAGAGAATATGGTGTTCATGCAGCAATGCCTGTTTATGAAGCGTTGCGACGATGCCCTGATTTAATCTTATGTGAAGTGGATTATGAATCGTATGAAAAGATGAGTCGACAATTCTTTAGAGTGTTACATCAGTTTACTCATAAGATAGAACCAGCAAGTATCGATGAATGTTATATGGATGTAACAGAAATTATTGTTAAATATTCTAGACCACTCGATTTAGCTTATCAAATCCAACAAGAAGTCTATGAAAAGACAGGCTTATCTGTTTCCATTGGAGTTGCACCTACAAAATTTTTAGCGAAGATGGCTAGTGATATGCGTAAACCAAAAGGAATCACGGTATTAAGAAAGAGCGAATTGGATGTAAAGTTATGGCCTTTATCGGTTGATAAGATTCATGGACTAGGGAAGAAAAGTGTTCCTATTATGTTGAAACACAATATTCAAACTATCGGTGATTTTGCCGATGAGAATAACGAAAGATTGATACTATCTTTACTAGGAAAAAATGCCTACTCTTTAATCTTGAAAACAAGAGGAATTTCCACCGATCAATTGGAATACTCTTTTACGCAAAAAAGTGTTTCAGCTTCTAAAACATATACAAATGATTTATCTAGTATTGAAGAGGTTCGAGAACAAGCTGGTATTTTAGTAAGAAGTCTAGCCAATAAGATGAAAGAAGATAATCAAAAAGGAAAGATTATTTCATTAACACTTCGTGATATTCATTTTCATAATACCGTTCGTTCTTTTACCTTTCATGCTTTTACAAATGATCCATCCACTATGTATGAAGCGATCAATAATTTAATTGATGAAAATTATGAAGAGGTTGGTTATCGTCACTTGGCAGTAGGAATGGGATCGATTAAAAATGAGAATAATATCATTGAACAACCAACTTTATTTGAAAGTATTCAAACCAATCCAACCCAAGATATCTTGGAACGACTCAATCGTAATGACCAAGGAATTACTTTTAAAACAGCTAGTGATTTATTGAAGGAGAAAAAGAAATGAAAGGATTAAAGAAAGATTACTTTATTGATGAAAATCGTGAATTATATCAACATCCTGATCATTTTCATTTCAATACCGATACGAAATTATTAGCTTGTTTTATGAATATTAGAAAAAGGGAAAGAGTATTGGATATTGGAACCAATAATGGAGTCTTATTGTTGGAAGCAGATTTAACCGATGTAAAAGAATTGATTGGTGTTGAGATTCAAGATAAAGCTGTAGAGGTAGCTCAAATCAATTTAGAGAAATATGCACATCATCCTTTTTCTTTATACAATTGTCCAGTACAAGAATTAGAAATTGAACCTGTGGATGTCATTATTTCCAATCCACCTTATTTTCGAGAAAATGCCACCAATCCAGAGATAAAAATGAATATGCGCCAACTTGGGCGAATTGAAGTGAATTTAACATTAGAAGAACTTATTTGTCATGCGCATCGATTATTAAAAAGTAATGGGCGATTTTATTTTGTTCATCGTCCCAATCGATTAAATGAAATTATACAAACATTGCATCAGTATCATTTTTCTGTAGCACGTATTCAATTTGTATACGCCAAAGAGAAACAATTGGCTAAAAGTGTTTTAATAGAGGCTTATCACGAAAGAGAATGCGATGCAAAAGTTTGTGAACCGATATATATTTAGGAGATGACTTTATGAAATTAACAATTTTATTTTTATTAATCTCAATAGTTTGTTTCTTTCTATCTAAGCTTTATAAAAATACGGATGATAATTACCAATGGATCCCAGCTCAAGCTACCATCCTTTCTGAAAATGAAGGGGAAGTAAATATCAATTATTATGCTCAAGCAAATATTGATGGAAAAATTCAAAATGGTGTTTCCATTCATTATAAAAAATCAGAGATCTTTTATGAAAAAGGAGATACTGTAGATATTGTTTATCATTTAATCCCAGGAGTTTTTAATACTTTTGAATTTAAAATTCTTAATGATCAATTAGAAGAAATTAATAAAAATGGAGATTTAAAATCTATCTTATTTTTAATCGGATCGATTGTTAGTTTCTTTTTAGCAATTGGTTTACTATTCAGATAATGAAATGGAGATCTTATGAATATACAAGAAGCAATGGATGATTATTTGGTACATATTAAAGTTGTGGAAGATAAAAGTACACGAACGATTCAAGCTTATCATAATAATCTTACCCATTATCAAACGTATTTAGAGGAAAAAGGAATAACCCAAATGGAAGATATTAATATTCTTCAAGTGGATTCTTTTTTAAATGCTTATATACAAACGCATGCGACAAAAAGCGGTAACCAAATGTTGGCTACCATTCGTTCATTTCATAAGTTTACTTCCTTAAATCATCCAACGATTACTAATCCTACTACTTATAT
>CADBTK010000033.1 GCA_902797585.1 Erysipelothrix rhusiopathiae | reverse complement strand
GCCACAGGATTTAGCCATGAATAAAAGATGAGGCTAAATACCAATAATAAGATGTTTTTAGCACCATCATTAGCGATGAAGCGATATAACAGATAAACTATCGGTAAAAAACCGAATAAGAATAGTAAACTGTTAAATACCATGGCTTTCTCCTTTCATTAAAAATTCGATAAGAATTGTTTATTAATTGTTTTGGCATCTTTATGAACAATAAAGATTGCGTAATTCGCATGAACCGTAGTAATGGAATCCGATAATAACTGCGCTTCTTTTGGCGCATAACCATCAAAGACTCCTTTGCGTTCATCCCTATGCTTTTTCATTGTCTCAACAAAAGCTTTTTGTTGAGAATGATTTGTGAATTTTACAATCAAGACTTCAGGTGACTGCATTGTGTCATTGTGCTTGTAGTACACAATCTCTTTATAGTCTCCTGGTTGAAGCCCTAAGAAACGCTTGATATCTTGATTGTTTTGTTTTGTTAAATTTTTCATGTCCACTTTTTTTAGTGTGACATCTTGTACGGTACTCATTTTAAGATTACTGTCCGATGGTTGAATTACATTCGCTGCTAGAAAAGCTATAATCATCGCCAACAGAATCCCTTTGATAATCTGTATCTTATTCATAGCTCCTCCTATAAAGCACTCTCATTCATATTCATACCCCACACAGGATAAAATTCTGATATTAAGTGCACACCATCTTCTTGATAAATATCTGCATGTCCATTATCCGTAATTTCATCATTATCGATGTAGGTCCATCCATTCTTTTTACACATCTTTTTAATCTTTTTATTATATTTGTTGACTTGTTTCCAAGCTGGTGAACTCTCTACAGCTTCTGGTGTAGCTGGAAGAATCGAGTTGATATACACTTTGGCTCCTTTTGGACAATATTTCAACATTTCTTTAACCTGCTTTTCATAGAAGACATCATATCCACCTTCTTGTCCATCGATATCCAATCCCATGTCATTGACTCCATAGGAAAAATAAAGATTGCTAGGACGAATCGTTTTGATTTGTTTCTTCCATTCTGTAATATTGCGAACGGTATTTCCGGAATCGGCAAATACACGACTTTTATCCATATAACCATAACTAGAGAATCCCACTACACGACTATCTCCAAAGATTACATAATCATCAAAAAGGGCAAAAGGATTTAATGTTCCCTCTTTTTGTGCTTTTTTAATTTCTTTTTTACGAATAGTCGCAAGTTTCTTCGTTAATTTCGTTGTATCTTTAGTCTCTTGATTATGAATATATTCTTGTCCTTCGCTTACATCTGTACGTGGGAACAAAACTAAAAGAGCCACCAATAGAATCGCGATGGCTGCTACGACTTTATAAGAGAATTTAAAAGTCTGTCTTTTTTGTTTCATCGACTAAAATTATAGCATAATCTATATAAAAAAAGTTGAACAATTCATTTTAATTGTCCAACTTTATTCTCATTTTTTAACAATTCAATTTCTTCTTTATAAATCGGTTTTCCATCGACATAAGGCGTCTCTAATATTTTAGTAACATTCTTACATTTTGGATGGTGTGCCACTTGATAAAGAGCATCAAAACCAATTTCTCCCTGACCAATATTGGCATGGCGATCTTTTTGAGCCCCACGTATATTTTTCGAGTCATTAAGATGAATACACAACAAGTTTTCTAAACCTAAGATGGCATCAAATTGATCTAAAACAGAATCAAAATCGGATACATCATAACCGGCATCATGAATATGACACGTATCTAGACAATATCCAATACGATTCTTTTTATGAATTCCCTTTGTAATAGAGGCTAGTTGTTCAAAAGTACGACCTACTTCACTTCCTTTTCCCGACATAGTTTCAAGGGCAATCTTAACATTCGAATCATCTTGGTCTAAGACTTCATTTAATCCTTTGATAATTGATTCAACCCCTTGTTCAAGAGTAGCAGTAGTATGAGAGCCTGGGTGTAAGACCAAAGTTGTTGCCCCAATCTGGGCAACTCGTTTCAATTCTTCTTGTAAAAACTGAACACCGAATTGGGCAGTCTCAGGTTTTATCACATTGGCTAAATTAATGATATATGGCGCATGAATAATCACGCGTTCCATAGAAAAATGATTCTCTTTCATCAATGCTTTCGCTTCTTCTATTTTGAAAAGTTTAATATCTTTACGAATGGAATTACTTGGAGGTCCTGTATAAATCATACAAGCATTGGCTCCATAGGAAATTGCTTCTTCAATGGCACCTAAAAAATAATTGGGTGCTTTCATAGAAACATGAGAACCTAAATAAATCATTTTCCAAGCCTCTTATTCTTTTGACGTTCTTTCGCACGTTCTTTTTTCTGGCGTTGGATATCCTTTTGAATAATTTCGCGTTTCTTTTTACGTTTCAATCGTTCAATTTCTTGACGTTGTTTCTTTTTATAGTTCGGTTTTACCTTTTTTACTTTACGTTTTACGATTTTTTCAATCTCTTTATCCATTGCACTTTTCTTACGAGGACGATTGGTTTGAGCATATGGTTTTAAATCAATCCATCCATTACGACGAATATCACGATGTTCAAATTCAATACCATCACGCATTAAAGTAGAAATAGCCCCTTTATCTTTATCATTGTATAAAGCAATACATACACCATCACGTTGGGCACGTCCTGTTCGACCAGCACGGTGAACATAATATTTTAAGTCTTTTGGAAATCCACATGAAATAACATGTGTTACCCCATCTAAGTCAATTCCTCGACTGGCAATATCACTGGCAACAATGTATGACTTCTTTTGAGATTGAATCATCTTGATTGCTTTCATCCGTTCGCGTGATTCCAAATCTCCATGCAATTCTACTAAATCGTACCCATTTTGTCGCATAGTGTTTGCCAGAGTAGCAGCCTCTTCATTGGAATTAGCAAAAATCAAACAAACATAGGGTTGAATGTGTGGTAATACATCCAATATTTTTTGCTCATAACTTTTATGTTTACAAGGAACCAATACGTGTTCAATATCACTTTGGAAATCCAACGTGTCATCAATTTGAATCAAGATTGGATCTTTTAAATATTTTTTCAAAAATGGTTGTAATTGTTGAGGGATGGTCGCAGAAAAAACCATCGTTTGAACAGAATCATCCATACGGGATAAAATCGTATCAATATCTTCTAAGAATCCAAACTCCAATGTCATATCCGCTTCATCAACAACAAAAATCTTAGCCGTATCTAAACGCAATGTTTTTTCATCTAAGAATAAGTCTTTCATTCGTCCTGGTGTACCAATCACAATTTGCGCATTGATGGATTGTTGGCTTCTCTCCATTCCACCAGTTACTAACTTACAACTTACTCCAAAGTGTTTACATAACAATCGACAACGATCATATAATTGATATGCTAATTCACGAGTTGGTGTAGAAATAACTGCTTGGACTTTTGGATTGTCAAAATCCAATTGTTCAAAAATGGAAAAGAAAAAAGCATGGGACTTTCCAGACCCTGTGCTAGATAATCCAATTAAATCTCTATGTTGTTGTTTAACTTGTAATACTTGTTCTTGAATGGGAGTCAGTGTATGAAACCCTTCAATTTCCATAATTTCTTTTACGCGGTTTGAAACTTCCATTTCTCTCACTCCTATCCAATACAAAAAATCGTGTAAATCATACCATACAAAAGATTTGAAAACAAATGAATCGAGTGTCATAATACCGATATGAAAGTTACACGTTTACAACCACAAGGATATTGTGGCGGAGTTCTAAAAGCTATTGCTACTGCCAAAGATTGCAAAGAACAATATCCAAACCAAACCATTACAGTATTGGGAAACTTAGTACATAATCATTATGTCAAACAAGCACTGGCATCCATTGGTATCCGAACTATAGATGATTCAAGTCTAACTCGTTTGGAATTATTAGACCAAATAGATGAAGGCATTGTGATTTTTACAGCTCATGGAGTAAATGAACAAGTCTATCAAAAAGCAAAAAATAAAGGATTAAAAATCGTGGATGCATCTTGCCCATTTGTATTACAAACCCAACAAAAGGTTAAAGATTATTGCCAAAAAGGATATGAGATTTTCTATATTGGTAAATATCGACATCCAGAAGCTGAATCCATCTATTTAGATAATCCTCATGTTCATCTCATAGAGAAAAAGAAAGACATCCCTACTAGTATCACACAACCTATTTTTGTAACCAATCAAACAACGATGTCTATTCAAGAGATTGGACCGATTTTCAAAGCGATTACTAATCTCTATCCACAAGCTGTTATTCAAGATGAACTATGCAATGCGACTCGCATTCGCCAACAAGCTGTAATGGACATTGACGAAAGTATAGAGTTAGTTATCGTAGTTGGAGACCCTACCAGCAATAACACACAAAAACTAGCCGAGATTGCTCATACAAAAGTTGATCATGTATTATGCATTCAAGATGTGATGGAATTAGAAGATTCTTATATAAAAGATGTCAATCATATTGCGATTACCAGTGGCGCTAGTACCCCACCGGTGTTAACTCAACAAATTATTGATTACATTGAAAACTATCCAAACAATAAAAAAGAGAGATTAACAGGATCCGATATCCTATAAACTCTCTTTTTCTTTTTCCAAATATTTTATATGCGCCGAAAACACAGGATGCGTTTTCGATGGGATTTGGGCTAGTATGCGCGTATATTTCTTTAATAAGAAATGAATATAATCGCGATAGGTTTCATCCTTTAATACATTAACACCCATATAGATTTCTTGTTCTTTAAGTGAACTTGGTTCTTTTTCAACAATGCAATCTAAGATGGGATAATAATGCCCTTGTTCATAAACCATTCTTTCTCGTTGAATACGAATGGGTTTATTCGATAAGTCTTTACGTAAATCCACAACATCTTTATGTGGAGAAAGAATCAAACGAATGCCTGGTTTCAAATATTGAGGCTGTAAAATGGTCTGTATCGTTCCAGCCCCTAAGCCAGCAATTACAATCACATCAACATCTTCAGGCAATTGTTGGATTCCATCCATCAAGATGGTTTTTACTTGATTGCCCACTTCATATTGATCAATGGTTGTTTGTGCATGTTCTAAAGGAAGTTTGGCAACATCGCAAGCATAAGATTTCTTTACCTTCCCTTTTAAGATGGCTTGAACCGCAACATAAGCATGATCACATCCTACATCAGCTAATACTTGTCCATCAATCCAATCAACAATGGCACCTAAACGCTTATTTATCATTGTTCATGAAGTCTTGTAAGACTTTTTTACGGTTGATATTTTTAAGTTTACGCAATGCCTTCGCTTCAATTTGACGAATCCGTTCACGTGTTACGTCAAACTCTTTCCCTACTTCTTCCAATGTCCGGGTATGACCATTATCCAACCCAAAACGCATTGTTAGTACATCACGTTCACGAGTTGTTAATGTCATCAAGACTTTTTGAATTTCATCTTTCAACAATTGGTTATTTGTATATTCATCTGGTGATAATGTTTCTTTATCTTCAATAAAGTCACCCAAATGAGAGTCGTCTTCTTCCCCAATTGGTGTTTCTAAACTTACTGGATCTAAGGCGATTTTTTGAATTTCACGTACTTTATCCGCTGTGATATTTTCCATTTTAGCAGCAATTTCTTCTGGCAATGGATCACGTCCTAAATCTTGGACTAATTGACGTTGAATACGTGTCAATTTATTGATGGTTTCAACCATATGTACTGGAATACGAATCGTACGTGCTTGATCGGCAATGGCACGAGTAATAGATTGACGAATCCACCATGTTGCATAAGTTGAAAATTTAAATCCTTTTTTATAGTCAAATTTATCAACGGCTTTAATTAATCCACAGTTTCCTTCTTGGATTAAGTCTAAAAATAACATTCCACGTCCCACATATTTTTTCGCAATGGATACAACCAAACGCAAGTTAGAAGAAATTAGAATTTGTTTCGCTTCTTCATCCCCTTCTTG
>CADBTK010000032.1 GCA_902797585.1 Erysipelothrix rhusiopathiae | reverse complement strand
TCTCTATATTTTATAGGTAGCTTTTGGTCATTCATCAAATATTCAATAACCACTTCCAGTTCCTTTATCATTTTTGAATCCGCCTTAATCGCTTTATAGTCTTTCTTAAATCGACTGTGAGCGTCAATCTTTTTCATCTAAAAAATTATTCTTTAATTCTTCAAATGAAGAATATTTTTTAGACATATTAATACCTCGGTTCGCCTCTGACAACACTTGATTGGTTTCTTTATTCGGTGTTGCGTTTAATGTAGAAATTGAAAATGGAATTCTTCCTTCTCTTACTGCTTGTTTCAAAAAAACTGTCACTGCAGTACTCATACTCATTCCTAATTCTTTAAATAAATACTCTGCTTGATTTTTCAAATCAGAATCTACTTTCATATTTAGACTAGATTTAGGCATAATACCACCTCATTTCTACAATTATTATATCAATTTACTACATATATACAACACTTTTACTTGAAATGAGTTCCTTTTTATACATCTTCTCTATATCTAATACGGATACAAACAAAAAAAGGACAAGAATTTCTTCTTGTCTCTATTCTTCTTCACTTTGTGTAACTTCTACTTGGGTAATAAAAGGAAGTTGTACTAATTCAACACCAGCATCTCTAAACATTTTCTTGCTGGCGATATTCCCTTGCGTTCCTGAATATTTATCGCTTTCATATACAACACGTTTAATTCCTGATTGAATGATCGCCTTCGCACATTCATTACATGGGAATAAGGAAACATAAATCGTACATCCTTTTAAAGATTGAATACTATTTAAAATCGCATTCAATTCGGCGTGTACAACATATGGATATTTGGTATCTAAAAAATCTCCATCTCTTTCCCATGGGAAACAATCGTCACTACATCCGGCAGGAAATCCATTGTATCCTACACCGACAATTCGCTTGTCCGCATTGACAATACAAGCTCCTACTTGTGTATTAGGATCTTTAGAGCGTTTGGCACTTAAGTGTGCCATACTCATAAAATATTCATCCCAACTTAATACATCTTTACGTTTCATAATGATTAATCCTTTCGTAATTGTTCTAATTGATCTTCAAATTCTTTTTCTAATGGAGCAGTAAAACTCATTGTTTCTTTTGTCGTTGGATGAACAAATTCCAATTGACAAGCGTGTAAGTATTGACCATGTCCTGGCAAACTTTTCTTATATCCATATAAAGGATCGGCCGCTACTGGGTGGCCAATATAAGCCATATGCGCACGAATTTGGTGCGTACGCCCTGTTTCTAGTTGACAACGGATATATGAATAATCCGCAAAGTTTTCTAATACTTGAAAGTGGGTAATCGCTTCCTTGGAATTGTTCTCGGTTACTGCCATTTTCTTACGATTCTTTGAATCACGTCCAATAGGAGCATCAATGGTTCCATGTTCATGATTGAATGGATGGTGCACAATGGCTAAATATTCTCTTTTACAAGTTTTATCTGCCAATTGTTCTTGTAAAGAGCGCATCGCTTGTTCGGTTTTGGCTACCACCAATAATCCGGAAGTATCTTTATCAATTCGATGCACAATTCCAGGACGATCTTCCCCATTGATTCCTGGTAAGTCCGTACAATGATACAACAAGGCATGAACCAGTGTTCCACTATGATGACCAGCACTTGGGTGAACAACCATTCCCGTTGGTTTATTGACAACTAAGACTTGGTCATCTTCATAAATAATATCCAAAGGGATATTTTCCGGTTCTATGCCAGTTGATTCAATTTCTGGAATTTCAATATCGACTACATCCCCTTGTTGAATGGAAGTAGAAGCTTTTACTTTTTCTCCATTTACTAATATATGCCCATTATCCAATAGATCTTTTACACGTCCTCTAGATAAGTCACATTGTTTGGCAATCCATTTATCTAAACGCAATCCTACGTTTGTTCCTTTTTCTATAATTGTTTGTTTTTTCATGCTTGTTTTTCACTCATTTCTTCTATTATTGTAAGCCCTATTAAAGCCATAAATCCACCGGTAATAAAAATATCAGCCCCATTAAAGATAGGAAAGGCCCAATCAAAGATATATACCCCGATAAAATCTCGCACATATCCTAACATCAACCGGTCAATAAAATTTCCTATGGCTCCTGCTAAAATCATTACTAGAATCCATTTGGCACTCTTTTTCTCTGCTTGAAAGAAAGTATAGATAATAATGGCACAGGCACTAATGGTTAATACTGAGAAAAAAAGGATTCCATAATTTTCAAATAAAGAAAAACCAGCTCCTGTATTTTTTACAAATGTCAAATATAAAAAGTTTGGGATGATATCGATATGGCTAGATAATTGAATATTCGAAACAACCCAGCTTTTTGAGAATTGATCGATAAAAACTAAAGCCATAAAGACGATAAAATATTGAATCCCTTGTATCATTTTCTTCATATGTTCCCTATTCTATCACAGATTTAAATATATGATAGTGTAACAATATGAAAGAAGCGGACTATAAATGAAAAAATTTTTCATTTGCGATAGACATCATAGATAGCATATGCTATGATTGTAAGGAAAGTAGTATAGATATTTGGAATCGATTTAAGCAGTGTTTTGATGACATATAGCTGTACAGTTAGGGAGGTTCATTATGAGCACAGGAAAAGTAAAGTGGTTTAACAACGAAAAAGGATACGGATTCATTACCAATGAAGAAGGAAATGACGTATTCGTTCACTACTCTTCTATCAACGTTGAAGGGTTCAAAACTTTGGAAGAAGGACAAACAGTTACTTACGATGTAATCGAAAGTGACCGTGGTCAACAAGCCAGCAACGTGAACGTTGTTACAGACGCTGAATAACTTATTGTACAAAGACGCTGCCAAGCGTCTTTTTTTACAGGAGAAGGATTATGAAAGAATATAAACGTTACGAAACGATCAAAGAGTACATCTACAATCAATTTTCTAAAATCAATTATGAACCTTTACGCACCGCTGCCTTTACACATACCAATAGCGTCGATACTTGTATTACCCTACTAGCTATTTCTAGAGACATCCCCATTGAAAGTGCCAAAATAGCCGCTTTATATCATGACTATGCCCAATATACCCAAAACTGTCCCCATGCTGATCATGCGCGTCTTTCTAGCATCATGGCAGCTAACTATCTAAAAAGCACCAACTTATTTACTCAAGCACAAATTGATGAAATCTCTCATGCGATTGCTCATCATAGTGAAAAAGACAAATACCACTCCCCTTTATGTGAAGCATTAAAGGATGCGGATGTCTTAGCTCGCTTTTTAGAAAACCCAACCATCGAACCACAAGGCATTAAAAAACAGCGCTTGCTGGATGCATGCGCTGATTTAGCCCGTTAAAAAGGTTGTACTTGCAGATCAACTTGTGTGATCTGCTTTTTTATTTGTTCAAAGACCGATTGAAACTTTTCTTGATCATAAACAATCACATCGATATAGGCATAACTTTTTCCAATCGCTCCCCCTATGACATCGGCACAATGAGTTTGTGTAAAGATCCCTTCCATCTTTTTAGATAATTCTTGACGGAATGTGGCATCTTGTTGGGTATCAAATAGATGTGGATAATAAATATATTGGAAACTTGCCCCTTTGACATGGGCATCTTGACGCACATCTTGTAAGGCATCTTCTAATGTTTCTTCTACTAATAGTGGATGGGTAGAAAAGATATATTTCATATCTTTTCGCAAAGAGTCATGCACTATTTCTTGGTTTGGTTGGAATACCGAATAGATATCCGTCACTTTTGGATAAACTTTCCATCCTTTTTTCTCTACTGTATCCATCACAACTTCATAGAAATCAATCAAAGAACAAAAAGCCATTTCTTGATTGGGTTGATCGATAAAATCAATACTTCCCATATAGCTTTCATAAGCCAACAAACCAATAGCTAGTTCAACCACATACATACTCATCTCTTTTTTACGTTCCGGATTGCCAATCAGTGCATATCCTGGACAATAGATTTGAACATTGAACATTTGATTGTCTTCATCTTCTTGATAGAAGGCATAGAAATCTTGTAGCGTATATGTTTGATCTTTCATTTGCACACTGGATTGTACTGCCTTTTGCGATAAAGGTGGCAAACTGGCATTTAAAATCCATTGTTCTTTGATTTCTTTGGGTGCCAAATCGACACAAAGTTGTGCCAGATATTGGCTTGTTTTATTAGGACCCGTATCAAAGGTACATTCAAAATTATCATAGGCATATTCTAAGAAAATATGTGCTCCTGTAATTTGAACAGCCTTATCGTCTAATTGATCCATGATAGATTCTAGCGTTTTCGTATCTTGATTGATTAATGCTTGTCGAATCGTGGCATCTTTCTTAAGAAAATTACGCCAAAATCCTTGCATATTTGTTAAAGCACTCATTTATAAGTTTGAATCCTTTCTAGTATGGCTTTTGCTAGTTTTTCATGGTTTTCTTGATCTAAATGAATTCCATCGATATCTTGTGCCATACATATATTTGTAGTATCTAAAAAATCAATATCATATTCTTGTAATGGTTGTATACAACTTTCTATACAACTAGCCGCACTTTCCATTACTTCATAACCTTGCTCTCCAAAGGTAATCTTTGTATCTTCATTTTTAAAATAGTCCGAATGCATACGTGGTGGCGATACCACTAAAATTTTCGGTTGCCCATAGCCAGAACGATACAACTCTTTATCAATAGCTTTATAAAGTAAAGAGCGCATACTTTTTTGAAAAGATAAAGGTGTGGTTTGAAACATTCGTTTGGCATCGTTGGTTCCTAAC
Source organism: Erysipelothrix rhusiopathiae (assembly GCA_902797585.1). Taxonomy (GTDB): domain Bacteria; phylum Bacillota_I; class Bacilli_A; order Erysipelotrichales; family Erysipelotrichaceae; genus RUG14284. The sequence continues at coordinate 1,893 of CADBTK010000032.1, read as the reverse complement.
ATAATGATGAAAACATCAATGGGTAAATGGGTTTTAATACAACGACGTATGTCCTTTAAACCATTGCGCGTATCATCATAAGGATCATCATAGACCGTTGTTCTTCCATTTAATCCTTCATTGATCACTAGATCTAGTGGCAGGGCTTCTTGTAATAAAGTAGGATATGGTTTTTCATGACGAATTCCTGTTAGTGAATTATATCCCCACGTATTGGAATCTCCATAACAAACAATCTTCATCTTTCTTCCCTTTCTATGATCCGACTTTCGGTAATCATCCTATCTAATTCTACATCCCCCTCATGCCAAATAATCTCATCCATTTCTTGGCAATCAAAGGCAATTCCAATCTTTAAAGCTTGTGTTTCTTTCAAATACCGATCATAATACCCAGCTCCATAACCAATGCGTTTACAGCCTTGAAAGCCTACTACCGGTACAATGATCACATCCAAATCTTTGGGTTCAATTTTATGAGTAGGTAAAGGTTCTTCTACACCAAAAGCTCCTTTGATTTTTTCTTGGGTATCTTGATAAAAAGTTAAATCGGTTTTTGAAGTATGAGGAAAATAGAAACAAAACTCTGAAAAGTATTCCAAAATATTTACTTCCCCTGATATCGGTTGGTAAGCTGCTACCTTTCCTTGAATATACGGTTGTAGTTTTTGCGCAATTTGTTTTTCTTTTTCTTTGCGTAAAAAGCCCGTAATTGCGCTACGGGCTTGAATCTTTTCTTTTCTATCCAATGGAATCACTCATATCTAGTTTTAATAATTGATTTAATTCCACCGCATATTCCATAGGAAGTTCACGAGTAAATGGTTCTAAGAATCCCATCACGATCATTTCGGTAGCTTGTTGTTCCGATAGACCGCGTGACATTAAATAGAATAATTGTTCTTCATTAATGTTGGATACAGTAGCCTCATGTTCAATTTGACTCGTATCATTAGCCGATACATTTAAAGGAATGGTATCACTGCGACTTTGTTTATCCAAAATCAATGTGTCACATTCCACTTTACTTTTGGCATAGTCGGCATTTTTAGAGTGTTGGACCCAACCTCTAAAGTTGACTTCCCCACCACGACGAGCGACAGATTTTGAAATCATGGTACTAGTTGTATGAGGGGCTAAGTGAATCATTTTACTTCCGGCATCTTGAATTTGATTTTCACTTGCGACCGCAATGGAAATCGTTGTTCCTTTGGCATATGGTTCCGCTAATATACAAGCTGGATATTTCATATTGACATGACTACCGATATTTCCATCAATCCATTCCATGTGTCCATTTTCATATACAATGGCACGTTTGGTTACCAAGTTTAAGATATTGCTTGACCAGTTTTGTACGGTTGAATATCGACAACTGGCATTTTTATGAACATAAATTTCAACAATCGCTGCATGTAAACTATCTTGTGAATACACCGGAGCTGTACATCCTTCTACATAATGAATACTAGCTCCCTCATCCACAATAATTAACGTACGTTCAAATTGTCCCATTTGTTGGGAGTTAATACGGAAGTAAGATTGTAAAGGCTTATCTAAGTGAACTCCTTTTGGAATATAGATAAAGGATCCTCCCGACCATACCGCTGTATTTAAGGCCGCATACTTATTGTCGGTATAAGGCACTAATTTCCCAAAGTATTCTTGAAAGAATTCTGGATGGGTTTTTAATGCGGTATCCGTATCTAAGAAAATAACCCCTTTTTCTTCGACTTCTTCTAACATATTGTGATAGACTGCTTCACTATCATACATTGTAGTTACACCGGCTAAGAACTTTTGTTCGGCTTCAGGAATCCCTAAACGATCAAAGGTATTACGAATGGTTTCTGGTACATCTTCCCAATTCTTTTCTTCCTTTTCACTCGGTTTA
>CADBTK010000031.1 GCA_902797585.1 Erysipelothrix rhusiopathiae | reverse complement strand
TACCATCGCCATGGACTTATGGGCAAGCCTTGAACATAAACTTCGCTATAAAAAAGAGTTAAGCCAAGAGCGTTTGGATGAAATCAGTCAAGATTTATATGAATGCGCTGAAATATGTGCCCATTTAGATGAGAAAATGGGTCGACTCAAACGAAGTGAAAAGAAAAATCCAATTATAAAACAATAAAGGTAAATCTTACGATTTACCTTTTATAATTTCCCTACTAAGTCTAATGTTGGTTTAATGGTTTGTTGGCCTGGTTGCCATTTTGCTGGACATACTTCATCCCCATGTTCATATACGAATTGACAAGCACGTAATTTACGTAATAATTCATCGGCATTTCGTCCTACATTTCCGGAATTTACTTCATAGGCAACAATTTGACAATCTGGATTGACAATAAATGTAGCTCTCTCTGCCATTCCATCTTCTGGAATCAATACTTCAAAATCTTTGCATAGAGCATGTGTGGGATCGGCTAACATTGGATAGCTAATTTTTTTGATACGATCGGAATGATCGTGCCATGCTTTATGGGTAAAGTGAGTGTCAGTAGAAACAGAATACACTTCACATTCTACTTCTTTAAATTCGGCATATTTATTTTCTAAATCTTCCAATTCCGTTGGGCAAATAAAAGTAAAATCAGCTGGATAAAAGAAGAAGATTGTCCATTTCCCTTGAATATCATCTCGCGTTACTTCACGAAATTGTTCATTTTGATATGCTTGAACAGAAAATTCACTAACTTCCTTATTAATGAGTGACATATAGAATTCCTCCAATAAATATCTTTTCTTATTAACAATGATGTCATTATCTGACTAGTTAGTCAAATAATGGTAAGAAAAACCAGAAACGGGTGAAGATTTCTGGCTTAACTAAGGTGTGATGTATGTTCATTACATTTTTTAAGGATCTGTACTAATGTTTCACCCTGCGCAATTCTGGTTTCCATTGTCTTTCTACAACAATCGAAACGCTCAAATGTTTTCTTTGATTTTTTTACATTCCCATAAACCTTCCAATGTCCAATATATAAGCACTTCTTACAAGGGCACATAAAGGCTTGGACGTCCTGCAAAGGATAACCTAGAAAGATTCCAATTTCATGAGGAAAATCTAGATTGGAATGTATACGTGTTTGTAGATGTTGTAACGCTCGTGATGTTTGACATTGTTTGTACCCATAATCTGAAAGAAAATTTTTTATTGCAGGTTCTGCAAGAAGATTCGTCAATTTACGAGCGTTATAAACATATACGAGCAAACTTATTTCATCTTCGTATAAAATACATAATTTGTAACCATAAGGAGAACATTGGTTGTTAAAGTAATGTATGCATTCCAAATAATTCGGAATATCTTTTTTGGCAATTCGAAATAAGCTAGCTATTTTCATTCGTGCTAGAGTACTGGCTCCATACACGACCAAATGCTTCTGAAAAATCAGCGCATGTTTTGGCATAAGTACCTATTTTAGAGCTGCTAAAATCGCTTGAACATCTTCATCGGTTCCAGCATTTTCTACTTTGTATAATACCGGTACATCGTATTGTTCGGCGATGACATCTCCAGCTTTACAATACGCATCTCCATAATCTTGACTTCCACTAACGACGACTCCACGTAAATTCATAAAGTTAGCCGTTAAGAATGTGTCAACTTCCATAGGAACATCTCCATATCCATCTGTATAGGTAAATAGAATAAATTCACCTTCTACACTTTCACTTCCGTCGTCAATTCGAATCGCATCTAAACCTAGTTTTGCGATTAATGATTCAACGTTCCCAGTACGGGATGCATATACATAATTCATAGTTAACCTCCTGAGTTAGTGGTATCTAACTGACCATAAGTTAACATAGACTAACTCTTGTGTCAACTCAAACAATTCTATTTTTTTGTTCATACAAAACAATTTCCTAAATTACCTAGGAGTAGACGCATCCTGCATTAAAGATAAGCCATAGGCCGAAACCATATAGAAAATACATAAAATCGCTACGCCAACTTTTATAGGATACCCATTTTCTTTTGAAAATAAGAAAACAATGGTTGAGCAATCCACCAACATATGAATAATGCTGACCAACATTAAATTATGACTTTTTTGATATAAGCTTGCGAAATATATACCCAATGCCATATTCCACAATGTACGTGTACAAATAATAACCATCGGTGCATTCCACATCCCTGGCATGTGCGCCAATCCAAAAAGAAAAGCACTTATCAATACACAATCAATGTCTTTATATTTTTTCATTAACGATTGTTGGATTAGTCCCCGAAATAAGAATTCTTCAAAAAAACCAATCACAAGAGCATATAAAAGTCCTTCTACAAGAATCATCTCGACAGTTGGTCTTGCGTTTAGCGGCCACAATCCTATCACAAGGGCAACAATTGGCGCTATAGTAACAAAGATAATAGAACCAGCATATTGAAAAAGCCAATGCGACGCTTCCAAGCTATTTTGATACAGAATATAGTCTTTTAATAATACATATGTTCCTATTAATCCAATCAACCAAATAAGAGCACTTTTGCACAACATAGTCTGTGTTGTCATACCAGGAAATGGCAAAATATAAATGAGATATAAAATAATGCTCCAGATCATCCATAAGCGATTTTTCATATTCCTATTCTAGCATGTAAAAAGCGCTATCGTTTTTTCGATGGCGCTGTGCTTTTTAATTTCTTTTGTAACATTTGGATACATTCTTGATATGTTCCAGTTGTAAATCCATTCTTTTTCAATAATATACGACTATCGTCTTTCATCGACATAATAATCAATCGATCTGTCTCCACAAAATAGTCAAAATCTTTCCAAGAATAAATACGTGTACGATTGGATACGGTATAAGCAATAACTTCTCCTAATTCCACGACAATATATGGAAACCCTTGTGCATAAACACGTCGGATTTTTTTCCATTCTTTTATGACATATATATTTTTATAACGAACAGTTAATGCCATTAAGACAATAAAGACAACCGTTATCAATAACCACAAGATATTTTTACTAAGGGCAAAGCGAATGACAGAAAGAAACATTAAAATGACCCACAGTATATAAAATGGGCGAATCTTTCGATTGTGTTTGTCAAATAAGTTTTCCTTCATGATTTTTGCGGTACAAGGAAACTGATTCATAAATTCAATCATACGTTCTCATTCTATCTCTTTTTTTCTTTATGAATTGTAAAAATTATGCAAAGTCCAACAAAAGAAGTTATACTATAGCCATGAACAAACAACTTATTCAAGAAATATTAGAGAGTGACATCTCTTTGGTTGCGGTTACCAAAATGCACACCAAAGAAGAAGTCGATCAATTGGCCGAACTTGGATGTACAACTTTTGGGGAAAATCGCGTCCAAGAATTCTTAACAAAATATGATCCTAAATACTCTTGGCATCTTATTGGTCATCTTCAAACCAACAAAGTAAAATACATCATCGGAAAAGTAGATGTGATTGAAAGTGTTGATTCAAAAAAATTAGCAAAAGAAATCGATAAATATGCCAAAAAACAAGATATCATCCAAGATGTCTTTGTCGAAGTTAAGATTTCTAAAACCGATATGAATAAATCTGGTATTGAACCAGATCAAACTTTGGAACTCATTCAATATATCCAAGAAGAGTTAGAGAATGTTCGTTGCACCGGTTTAATGACCATTGCCTCTAATACCGATGACCAAAAAATTTTGAAACAAGAATTTAGCGACATGCGTGAGCTTTATAAAAGCGCCAAATCCAAATATTCTTCTATTTCCACTTTATCCATGGGAATGAGTCAAGATTGGCCTTTAGCCATTAAATATGGTTCCAACCAAATACGCATTGGAACTGCTCTTTTCAAATAGAAGCTTCGGCTTCTTTTTTATTATGATTTTTTCACAAAACGATTCCATACCCAGATAAGGCATAGACTATATGTACATAATAGAAGTCCCATCCAGATTGTTGCCGGCCACATTTTTGTTAGAATGGTTGCGATTAGAATAGAAATCATTAATGCTACTCCAAACACAGATAAGGCAATATAACGTTGTTTCTTATCTTGAATGCGAAAAATAGCCAATTCAATTACAGCTAGAATCAAGATGGCTATAAATATATATGTATTCATATTATGCTTCTTCGCTTTCCTTTTTCTTCTCTTTTGGTAAGGAAATACGAACTTCTAATATTCTATTCTTAGATAAGCGTGTTACTTGAATTCGTGTTCCATCTTCTAAATAAATCTTATCATTTATTTGCGGTAAATGACCTAAGCGATCGATTACCAATCCCCCAATTGAATCATAGTCTTCACTATCTAAATCTAGTCCTAGAGCATCATTTAAATCATGCAAACTAATATGTCCACGTACATCGTACACGCGTTTTGATAATTGTCGAATGTTGGTATCTTCGTAGTCGTCATACTCATCTTGTACTTCCCCAACAATTTCTTCTATGATATCTTCTAATGAAACAATTCCTGCCAGCTCTCCATACTCATCCATGACAACAGCCAAGTTATAAGTCGATTGTTTCATTTCCAACATCAAATCCGAAATCGGCTTATTCTCAAAAGTAAAGAATGGTTGCCGCATACTCTTTTCAATATCAAAATCTTTCCAATCATCCACCAACAATAAGTCTTTCATATTAATCAAACCTACTACATTATCAATGGACTCATGATATATCGGAATTCGAGTAAATTGATCTTCACGGAAAATTTTCAATAAATCTTGGTATGTCACCGTATCCTCTGCCATCACAACATGAACACGAGGCACCATTACATCTTTCGCTTTGGCATCTCCAAAGTCAAAAACATTATGAATCAATTCTTTTTCGTCTTCTTCAATAATTCCTTCTTCATGGGCTACATCAGCCATTTTACGAAGTTCTCCCTCCGTTAAAGATGGACCCCCTTCTCCATCTTTCCCTAATAATCGCAATAAGAAAGAGCTAATCGCATTCACAAAGACGATCACTGGGGTAAAGACAATCATCAAAAAGGCAATGACACCAATATAAGACAATGCCATTTGATCCGCTTGTTGAGTCGCAATTGTTTTAGGAGTGATTTCTCCAAAGATTAATATCAATAAAGTGATGATAAAGGTTGCCACACTAATAGCAGCTCCTCCAAATGAATAGGCAATGGTTGCTGAGGTACTGGCCGCGAAAGTATTAACTAAGTTATTACCAATTAAAATGGCTGACAACATTTTATCTTGTCGCTCCAATACCGATAATACTTTCTTCGCCTTTTCATTGCCTTGATCAGCTAAAGTGCGCATGCGAATATGACTGCATGAAATTAAAGCAGTTTCAGCAGAAGAAAAGAATGCTGATAAACATAATAACACCAATAATATTCCAATTTTGATCCATAGTTCGATCTCCATATTAGTCTCCCATCTTTTTTGGCAATGCCAATCGAATGGCTTTTTCTACAATTTCCACCGTTGGATTTTTTACAGGATAAATCTCCCCATCTAAATTTGCCAATACTGTTTTATTTTTCGTATCATAATGAACCACTTTGCCTTTTTCTATTTGAACTAACTTTTCAAAGGCAACATGTTGTCCTTTTTCATAAGATTTAGCCAGTTGAATGATTTTATAACGTGGAATTGGTTTTATTAAACATATATCCATCCACCCATCATTCAATTGTGCCTGTGGACATGGTTGATAACCGCCTCCATAATATTTTCCGTTACAGAATACCACAAACATATATTCTTTCTCTGGTAATATCTCTTGATCCAAGTGAAGAGAGTACGTTTCAGGTTTCATCTTTATCAAAGATGCCAACATACCTAAATAATAAGGAATCGTTCCCGTTCCTTTTAACACTCTTCGAAAATCATTCACATATTGAGCAATTTGTACATCAAAGCCAAATGAGACAGTATTCATCGCATATTGTCCATCTACTTTTAATAAATCACATTCTAAAATGCTTGGATTTTTATAATGATCAAAATTTAAAAAATCTTCTCGTTCTAACCCTTGAAATGATTTCACAAAATCATTCCCTCTACCAATAGGAATAGGAGTTAAAGTTATATTATCGTGACCAACAATTCCATTAATAACATCATGAATCGTTCCATCTCCTCCACAGGCAAAAATATGCACATCTTCATCCATCAAGGCATATTTTTTGGCAATCATACGCGCATGCTGCCCTGTTTGCGTCTTTTCTAAAACAATCGTTTGTCCTTGAAAGTGTTTCTTTATTTCTTTCATCAAACGATATTGTTCTTTTTGTCGTGTATTTGGATTGAGAATGAATACTTTTTTCATCTTATTTCTCCTGAATAAG
>CADBTK010000030.1 GCA_902797585.1 Erysipelothrix rhusiopathiae | reverse complement strand
GTGTTTTCAAACTGCTTTGATTAAACCAAACCATGAATGTCAACATCATAACTTTTGCCGGATGAATGGTTCCATCCACTAATCCATGTAAACCAATAATTACCAATAGAGATATCATACATCCATAGAGTAATCGATCTTCCCTTTTCACTTTTCTAATGGAGCGAATCCATTCAATCACAAAGCCAGCCAATAGTATAAAACCAACAATTCCAAAAGATAATAAAGAATCTAAATAGATATTGTGAGCATGCACAGCTTTATGTCCATGAAAGAAAGGATAAATGCGTTGGTATGTCCAAGGTCCATTTCCAAAGATGGGATACATTTTAAACCCTTTAATGGCTGTCTTCCAAATCTTTACTCGACTTTCAATGGTTGAAATATCATCAATTCGTGGAATAATAGTCGGTTTGGCAATCACTAAACCAATAACTCCCATCAAACAAATACAATAAAGAATTAATAGTCGTTTTTCTTTTGCTGCAAATAATAAAATAGGAATCACAAATACTAGCGGGATTAAAGCAGCCCGACATCCTGTCAAAGCCATAATCACAAATAAGAAAATCGCAACGATAAAATAGACTCCTTTTTGAAGGATGTGCTTTACTTGTAAAAAGCGATATAAGATCAATGTTAATACCACTTCAATCATCATCGCAAAGATATTGGCATTTTGAAAAACTCCAGTTATCCTTCTTTTCGGTGAATTTTGAATCACAAAATCCGTAAAGGCATATCCTCCCATTTTAGATACTTCATTAAATTGAAACAAAGCATAAATTCCTATGGCAGTCATAAGAACTATGATGACATCGATACAAAATGTGAATACTTCTTTACGAATAAACTTATGGTAAAAAGCCAAATAAAAGAATAGCCCCATAAAGTTAATCACAATCAAAGTTCCTGTCCAGTTTTGATACACGATAGAGACTATCAATTCCAGCACAAAGAATATAAAGAGAAACCATTTTCCTGGCATACTATCCAAAGAAGAAACCAATTCCCTTTTTAAAACAATGAATATAACACTGGCAAGTAAAAAGGCACAATTGATTTCATGCGGCAAGAATAAAGAAATACTCATGATTAGAATTAACCAATCGGACCATGAAAAAGTTTTTAATAATTTCATCATACTTTCATTTTCTCCGCTTTATTCTTACATGCTTCCATTGCCTCTTGGATAATGGATTCAAAGTGATTGTCATCCAATATAGTAACTGCTTCAATAGTTGTTCCTCCTGGTGAACAAACATTTTGTTTCAAAACCGAAGCCGATTGGTCGGATTGAAGAATAAGTGAGGCAGCTCCCTTTAGAGATTGGGCCGCTAATAACTTGGATTGTTGGTAACTCATTCCCATTTCTTGTCCTTTTTCAATCATCGCATTCAAAAATGAAAAGGCATAAGCTGGACTTGATCCAGAAAGTGCAACTACCGCATCCATTTGTTCTTCTTTTACTTGAGTAGCAACTCCAAAATACGAACAAAATTCCTGAATCTTTTCCTCATCATTTTGATCACAATTTTCATTGCATACAAAAGCAGACATTCCTTCCAATACCATGGCTGGAGTATTAGGCATAATACGAACAATTTTCGTTGTTGGTTGTAATGCCTTTTGTAAAGATGTTAATGTCCAATTGGGCGCAATACTAACAACCAACGTATGATCATGTATATCCTTTTGAATCTGTTTTAAAACTTGTTCATATACTTGTGGTTTAATGCTAAGTACTAAAATATCTACATTTCTAGCAACCGTACAATTATCTGTAGTGGTATGACAATTTTGAAAAGCTTCTAATTTTTCTTGTGAGCGATTGGAAATCCAAATGTTATCAGCCTTGACTTTCTTTGATTGTAAAGCACCTGTAATCATGGCAGTAGCCATATTTCCTGCTCCAATAAATCCAATATTCATAATTTTTCCTCTATCTATAAAAAAACCATCGTCTTTTTTGGCCGATGGTATGTTGTTGGCATGGTGCCGACGATAGGACTTGAACCTACGACCTACGCGTTACGAGTGCGTTGCACTACCAACTGTGCTACATCGGCGTCTGTCCATATTTTATATAAAAGACCCCTTAAAATCAAGAAACAAAAAGCACATCAGTCTTGTGATGTGCTATCGCTTGTTTGATATTGATTCAATTGAATTTGATACTCTTGAATAATTTGATTATTCGCCGCAATTTCCAATTGAATTTGCGCAGCCATTTGAGGATCCGTCGTATTGGCTAGTTGTTGTTGAAGAGCTGCGCCATAATTTTGATATTCTAAAATCGTTTGATTTAATGTTGCGATCTCTGCTTGGGCTTGCTCACTAGATAAATCATCATTGGATGAAGATTGTTGGCTACTGGATTGATCATCGCTCGTATCGGATGGTTCATAATATTTCACCAACGACATAAATTCATATCCACTGGCTTCTTTAGCAGCTGCATTAATTTCATCTTGATGCTCTGCTGTCATATTCAAATATGTTTCTTTATAATCTACAATTTTTAATTTCGTAGTTCGATCATACGTCTTCCAGTTTTTTAAATAGTTTTTAATTTCTTCTACATCACTGGCTTCTTGACTCACTTTATCTTTTTCAGCATTCTTTAAATCTTTAAAGATTTGTGTCAATGATTTTCCTGTATGTTCTTTAAAGTAGGCATTGATGTCTTCTTTTTGTTTTGGAACTAAATCGTTGTACTTATCTTGATAATCTTCCAACTCTTTCTTTTCCATATCCGATAACATATCCCACTCATCCGCATATTCAACTAATTTATCATAGGTTTTTTGTTGTTGATCGGTAATGACATTATTGGGATCATAGATAGTTGTTTTATACCAATATCCTCCAAATAGTACACCAAGAATCAACAATGGAATGAGAATCCATTTCCAAGGAATTTTACGAATTTGTTTTTGTTTGGAAACAACTTGCTGTTCTTCTTTTTCAACTTGTGTTTCCTTTTGAATTTTTTGTTGTTTCTTTACTTCTTTTTTCTTACGTTTTAAAGCTTTTTTCTC